>NZ_JAKRFU010000007.1:0-183313 GCF_022347845.1 Pseudoalteromonas sp. McH1-42
TTCATGGATGTGTCGTGCAAAGTCGTGCTTTAGCGTGGCCTTTGCGCAAGGTGAAATGAGCAGTTTTAGCTGGACTTACACTGTGCGCTAATCAGTATTGCCACTCGTACCTTAATCGTCGCAGACTCGGCGTCCCCGCTCACTTTGCGCAAGGTGAAACGAGCAGTTTTAGCTGGGCTTGCACTGTACGCCAATCAGTATTGCCACTCGTACCTTAATCATCGCAGACTCGGCGCCCCCGCTCGTTGACCAGGTTATCAGGATTTGGTGGTCGATGTGAGTCCAGTTCCGATAGTTCAGTGCGGTCATTGAGCAAGGTAAAGTACGCTGTTTTCGCTGAATTTAGACTACTTTTTAAGGTCTGAGGGGCTGATTTATCATTAAGCCATTCCACGATGTGAGTCAGAACAAGTTCAGAGCAAACATGTTCACATTGTACCGATAAGGTTGTTACTATAGAGTTTTGAATAGCAATAACAAAAGTTATAAAAAACAATGCCCCTACAGGGTTTTACTATTTACTTAGCATATATTAAATAAGGATTATTATAATGAAAAAGCTCATTTTATCAGTTGCTTTAGCTCTGACTTCTTTAGGCGCACAGGCCAATACCTGTAGCAGTATAGGCTGTACAAGCGTCATTGAAACACTTTATACCAGTGAAAATGGCAACATCTACGTTGGATTTCCGGCCGATGAAAAGCTGGCAAATTGCACGCCGCAAAGTGGTGTTTACTTTACCTTAAGACCTGAAGCAAAAAACAAAAACCAAATGTATTCAACTTTAATTTATGCGCTGGCAGCCAATAAGAAAGTGCAGGCGCGTATTCACGAAAGCTCCCAGGGTTGCTCCATCGCCTGGGTGAGTGTAGACACTCGTTGGTAGTCTGATAAGAAAGAAGCTAACTCACACTCGTCTTGTTGAGGTCTTTGCTCTGGGTGAAGCTCTTTCGCCCAGAGCGCTGTTCAGTGTATCTGGCGCTATACAAAGCGTTGAATTGCCTGGTAGGCATTGTCCTGATACTGCTGATTGTTCAGGTCTTCAAATAGCTCCGCTTGATCCCCGATAGGGCCCGTTAACCCTTTCTGACTGGCGTAAAATGTGCCACTTTTTAATTCTTCATCAAACAACCCCATCAGATAGCGTTTCGCGCCCTCTTCAACTTTATGGACTTTGCCGAGCCATAGCATAACTTGCATCATGCTCTTCATAACATATTGCTTTACAAAGGAGAGAGAGTTAAAGCCATCAGTGCCTGTAGTCGCACCTGGGCTCATGGTGATGAATTTCAGCTGTGGATGGCGTCTGGCCATTGCCGACATCCATAATGCCCCCATATATTTGATTGGCCCGTAAGGTATGGTCGCATCTGTGGTGGAGCCAAAGAACGACCCGTCACAGACAGAAGCAAACTCCTCAACCGACGAGGTGTTTAGCTCCGGACGCTTCATGCCCATTTCCTTCACGCCCCGGGCGGCTTCTGAGCCTGCATAGAGGGCAACCTGAGTAAGTTTCTGCGCCTTAATAAGCTCTTCTGTCAGTACGCTGTGCCCCAGCAGATTAACTGCAAATATCTCGGTGACGCCCTGTTCATTCAGTTTGTTAAATTGTTTACCGCCCGTGCCTCCGGCATTCATGATCAGTGCATCAATACTCTCTGGTAGCTGTTGTACGGCGGATCGCACCGAGCTTAAATTGCTGACATTGAGCTGGACAATCTCAAAAATACGCTTGCCTGTTTGTTGTTCCAGTGCCATTTTAGCTGCTTCTGCTTTGTCACGGTTGCGACATCCCAGGTAGATCTTTTTAATGTCCGGATACGCTGCAATCTGCTTTGCTGCCTCTTTACCTAAACCTGCATTTGCGCCAGTGATTAATACGCGAGTGATCATAATGTGCCTCTTTCTAAATTCGGGTGTTGAGTTTATGAGACCAGATTAGCGAAAAGCGCGTTGTTGCTTTTGATATTTCTTGCGGTATTGAATATGTATTGCCGGGTTATAAAAAAAGCCTGATAGTTCAGGCTTTTAGTGTTACCGGGATATTTAGGTACACTTTATTGTTGGGATCCGCGTCATTAAAGCCGCCTGGCAATAACTCGAAATCGGGCTTGTCAGCGTACTCATAACGGCTCTTTGGCAGCCAGCTCCCCCAAATATACCTCAGGGTTTCTTCCAGGTTTGCGATAGGCCCTGTATGTGTAAATCTGGCATAGGTTTGTGCAGCCAGTTCTCGTGTGATCAGACCATCCGGCACGTCATCAAAATTTTCAACCTGAGCTGAGCAAATATAAACAAATCGAGTGACGTCTCCGTCTTCCTGATAGTTTTCATAGATACCAAAAAAGTGATCGCCTACCCGATTGGGGATTTTGTCACGATAGGGGCGAAAGCCTGACCAAAGCTTGGGCAAGCTGAGATCTCCATCTTCGTATACATTGGCAATCCCCACGATTTTCATCGCAGGTTGTTCAATGATCTCGGGTTCCATACTGATGTTGTTTTGCAAAAATGCCAGATCGTCAGGACTAAATGGCTTTTTGTATAACAAGCGAAATGGTTCGTTTATTTTGCGATATTGTGCGGGCGTCATATCGAATAGTGCCTTAAATGCCCGAGTGAATGCTTCTTGAGAATCAAACTGACAGTCCAGGGCCAGGGTTAATATGCTCACATCGTCTGTTAACAGTCGCTTTGCAGCTAGGGTCAATCTGCGTTTGCGAAGGTACTCTTTTGGGGTGTCGCCTACCAAAGCTTTGAAAATCCTACTGTAGTGATATGTTGAATAGTGGGATGCCGCTGCGATTTCATGCACGCTGATTTTTTCATGCAAATGCGCTTCAATGTAGTCGATACTTTTAAAAAAACGATCCATCCCACAGTCCTCTTTTATCTTGATGGGTATAGTCACACGCTGACCGGTGCTGGTTGAACAAGGTTATCTTCCGCGTACCGTTTTAACCCTGCTAATAGTTTGCCAAAGGCGATGGGAAACACCAGCCGAAGCAGTGGGTAAAACAGGTAGGCAAACCATTTAAGCTGTGGCGAGGCTGTCCAGATCACCTTGCTTTGGTTTTTACCAATCGACTGCACTGACATCATAACGTGGTTCTGCCGAATAGGCACAATGGCAGGGTTGTTAACTGGCAGCACATTAAAAGCGATGCTCTTGTCCGTTTCACTGAATTCGGTAATGACCTCTTTGACTTTCGCACCATTTGGATTGTCACTTAAATTGCAAACTCGCCCTTCCATTGGGGCGCCTAGGCGGCTGCTGCCTTTACCGAGTGCTTCAGAGTAGGGTATAGGTCCCATCCATAGATGTGCTTTATCAAATTGATGGGCGACTAAATCCCAAACTTGTTCTGCCGATTTATTAATGATGATTGATTTGGTGATCTTCATGATTAGCTCCAGGAATTGATAGTGAAGCTAGTGTAAAAGGTTATATGTGTGAGTTTTTGATATTTCTTGCTGCGTTTGATAAAAGCAGAGTGAGCGTCACCTCTCATTTAGTTGCTTTGTAGCCGTATGTCGCTTTACACATGGTGAAATGAGTTGCTTTAGCTGCCTTCTATAGTTGGAAAATAGCCTGGGAAGCCGCTATTCAAAGTGCCTCCCAGGCTATTCATCACTGGATGTACATGGCACTAAGCGCCACTGAGATTAAATTTAGCGCTCTCAATCACGCTATTTTAAAACTTAAAAGTCACTCCAGACGCTCACTGTTTCTGTAGCGGTAGGACCACATCCATTGATATTACATGCGGTAATGGATACTTGATATCTGCCATCAGGTGCTTTCCTGTAAATAGACTTATAGCCACCGTCTGTATCTTGATAAGGGGTTTGGATACTTCCAGTGTATACTAAACCTTGCCCTGCTATACGGAAGCGATACTCAGTTGCGCGAGCAACCTTGTAAAACCCAAACTCAGCAATATTGTCCCAATCAGAATCAATAAGGTCATCAATGCGTGGGGCCGAAGTTGGCACGCCTTCGATCTTTACTGAATGCTTATGTGTTAGCGTTGCTTTGTCACTGCATCCTCGAGCATTACACGCTTGAATTTCATATTTGTAGGTGCCGGAAGGCAGAGATTGTTTGAGTGAATTGCCGATGATCTGTCCTAAGTATGAACCATTGCGGTAAGCTTTGAAGTATTGCACTTGTGGCTGGCTGTTCCAACGAACATAGAACTCTTTGTCTGTCGAAACATTATCCTCAATGTATGGTTCTGGTTCACGAGCACGTTGCAGTACGGAGATTGTTTGAGCAGCAGATTCGCTTGAACATGCACCGCCATCCCAGCATGCCTCCACCGTGAAACGGTAGCGGTATCCATTTTTTTTCTCGGGAAGAGAGTCTCCAAAGTAAATTTCAAACGCATCTCTCCAATAGTTCGAAGCGCTAATACGGTACGTCATAGGCGTGCCCACATCTAATCTACCGTTTCGGTTGATATCAATGAACTCTTCAGATGTTTCATTTACTCTGAAGTAGTCAGGGTAATCGTGGACTTGATACCAGACCACTGAAATACGTAAGCTTGTTTCATCTTTGTGGCTAGACCCCAGAAATACAGGCGTTTGCGACCGATTACGACCATATCCATCACGTAACGACTGCAGATCACCATTTGACATGCGAAAATTGCCCAGAGTGTTTATTGCTGCCCCAGTGTCGAGGTTTTGATAGCTGAAGGCCTTGCCTGTGGCACCTGAGGTGCACCCTGTTCTGTCGCTATTACTGTAATGCATGATGGATTGAAAATCATATGGCCGCGAGCGTGATATCAGGGATGATGTTCTGAATGCACTTTGCAAAGTACAAGGTACATAGCGGTCATTCACTGTAAGGGAGTAGCGTTGACCATCTCGTGTGTGATAGTCGCGGTCGGTACGCTGGTGCTCATGGCGATAACCCAGAATATGCAATAACTCGTGAATGGCTGTGCCTACACTACAGTAGCTGGGGATCCATGCCTGACGGCGACCGCCATTTGCATAACCTATATTCGCAGAGCAGATTTTGTTTTTTTCCCTCTCATCATCAAGGGCATGACCATAAATAGTGAGATAGTTAGAATGACTTGACGTTTTATGGACGAAATTCACCCGAGAAGCGCGTTCTATCTCCTCCATTGCCTCAAGAATGTTTTTTTCATTCTGACTGCCGCTGGCGATACCAACTAGCTGGAATGGGACGATGCCGTTTGGCCAGCCTACAGCGCTGTCTAAACCGGACGTATTAGCCGCGCGATTGGCAGAAAACGTGTGAAATTCACTTACACTGTCCAATACCATATCGCCATCTATTAGGTACTCTGGTGTACCGGTATTTTCAGGCTGACTGTTGTTGAGAGGGGCTGTAGAGGCCATTGAGAGTGTGGGTATGAATATGGCACCGAGTAAAAAAAGTTTTTTATTTGTAATCATTTTTGTAGTGAACCTTGTTTGTTAATGAAAGCTAAGTGTTTGGTTGGAAATACAACGGGATAACGCAACTTTATAGACTGAATTAATGGCTGCATTTCAAGTCAATTTCCCTTTTTATTCCTTTTTTAAGTCTGTTTTAATCCTTTATTCTCCTTGTTTTTTAAATTGTTAAGTAACTATCACCGAACAAGTTTTGCTTAGTTTTTTATTAACAGCGCTCCCTTTTTATACTGTTTTTGAGCGCTATTACCTTACTTGGGTAATATGAAATATTGACTACGGGATAGGGTTTTTCTTTATGGGTGGCGCTTCCTGAGGTTGTCTAGCATTGAGCGCTAAAGTATTTGTCGCCAAAGGTATAGTTCAGCTGTTATGGTGTGGGTAGTCTTTTTCCCGTTGAGCTCGGTTTAAGGGAAATAATGAACTCATTTAATGACTTTAATGACAGGAAAATAAAATGAAAAATATAATAAACGTGTTGATGTGGGGAAGTTTATTCTCATTTTCTTCATCAGTATTCGCAGATATCCAATGTGGCTCACAGTGTCAGTTGAGCAAAGTGAATCAGTATTTTGATGCGCTGGACACGGTTTCGTATAAAGGTTCTACGGTTGCGAATATTGATGCCCTGATTGGTCTGATGCACGACGAGGTTAAATACGAGCACGTGGAATATTTGGCTAATTTTGATAAAGCAAGCTGGCGACGCGCATTCTTACGTAACTATGAAAGTGGCCGGTACGATAGTGACACCAACCGTGAGATCAGGGTACTACGCACGATCCCGGGTAAAAACCACATTGCTGTAGAGTATGCTTATGGTTTTAACCAAGCTGATGGCAGTTGGCAACAGCAAGAGCCTAGGCTGGCCGTATTTGGTTTTAAAGAAGGCAAAATCAGCCTGATCAGGGAGCTGTGGTAGTGATAAGCGGCGTATCCAGGATGACGGATACGCCTGTCGTTTGTTTATTACGTCAGATAGTTAAAAGTCATAGCTGATGCCGACATACGCCGTACGCGGCATGCCGGGTTGGATACGGGTTCTGCCAAAGCGCTCCTCGTTTTGCAGCGCATAGGTTTTGTCGGTAAGGTTGGCAATTCGGGCGTGGAGTTTCACGCGTTTGCTGAGCCGGTAGTTGGCTTTGAGGTTAAACACGGTATAGCCCGAGTAAGTATCGGTGTTTTCTACGCTCAGGTAATAGTCGCCGATACTCTTGGCTTCAGCGGTGAGCCTGAGTCCTTTGATGGTCTGGCTGGTGTAGTTGAGCCTGAAATTGGCAACATATTCCGGTGCCATGTGCAGGCTGTTGCCCGACAAATCTTGCTCCATCGATTCGCCTGTCTCACGGTGAACTCGTCCCTCATCGCGAATGTAGTGACGGAACTCATGGTCGGACTGGCTGTAGGCCAGCGCAGCAGAAAATGCGCGGTTAAACTGGTAGTTCAGCCCAAGCTCAAAGCCCTGATGTCTGACACTGGAAGCGTTGACCCGGTATGAGGCGCCCAGATCACTGAATGCCGTGACAATGGCATCGTCTACATCCATCAGGTAATACGCCAGTTCAATCGACAGTGCATTCAGATTAGCTTTGTACCCCAGCTCATAGGTATCGGACGTTTCTTCTTTCAGACTCCCCAGTTGCGCACTGCTTTGGCGACTTTTGAGGTGGTACATTTCAGGTGCGGTAGGCAATCGCATTGCGTTGGCGAAGCGCGCATAGACACTGGACTGCTCGTTAAGCAAATAGTTCAGGCTCAGCTTAGGGCTGAGGTGGCTAAAGGTATCTTTACGTGAGGCAATGGAGCGATTGCCAAAGCCATCGTCTTTGTACTTGGGCAGTGCATTGTCAAACTCATATTCACTGTGGTCAAAACGCGCGCCTAGAGTATAGCTCAGTGCATCAGTAATATAGCCCAGGTGCTGGATGTAAGGTGACACGCTTTTGAAGGTGGTGGTGTCATCATAGAATACATGCCCTTGAGGGTAAGTTGCTGCGCCGCGTCCGGTGGTGATCCGGGTGGTGGGCTGGAATGAATAGGTATCTCCGGAAGTATGCTCCAAATCAACGCCCAGGGTTGTCTGAGCACTGTTTTGGTGAGACCAGCTGGCCAGAGCCAGCAAGCCGAATGTGGTAACTTCCGTTTCTTCTACCGGCATATTGGGTTGCCAGGTGGCAAGGTGTTCCAATGTGCGGTGACGCGCGTAAGGGATAAGGGACACGCTCAGGTTTTTGTCCTCATACAGATATTCAGTGCTGAGGCGTATATAATCCGTGGTTCTGCGGGGATCCAGAGCGATCACCTCGTCAGGCAGACCAGACTGAGATGGATCTTGTTCAAATTGTTCAATGCTCAGTGTGGTCAGGATCTGCTGATCAAGTGATGAGGCAATCAGTGAGGTGGTCAGGCTTTGCTTGTCGTCCAGCTGATATTCATGGCGCACGTCCAGCTCGGCTTTTTCAACAGCGTTATGGTCTCGCCAGCCATCATTATCCAGATAGGCCGCCGATACGCGCAATCCACCTTGATTGTCGTCCAGCCAGGTGGTGCTGCCGTTAATGCGTGAATAGCCATGCTCACCCAGTGTGAGACCGAGTGAATTTTTGTTGGCTGTCACAGGCTTAGATAAAACGTTGACGGTTGCAGCAACGGCTCCTGCGCCATGTAAACTGGTACCTGCACCTCGTAGTACTTCGAGGCGTGACAGGCCAATGTTGCTGGTGGTCCACCAGAGTGCGTTATGGGTATAAAAAGCAGCAGATTGCAGCGGGATATTATCCTGCAAATATAAGGTATAGCCGTCAAAGTTTATCGGCATACGCACGGCTGCGTTGTGTCCTTGTCCGCCAGATAACTGATTTATCAAAACGCCCGGTATGGTTTGCAATGACTCTGAGATATGTTGTGCATTGTCGTCAGCAATGGTTTGTTCGGATACCTGACCCACACTCAGCGCCAGATCGGTATTTGCTCTGGCTGTACGGGTGGATGTGACCGTGATTTTTTCAATCTGGTCGGCACCTGCTGTGTCAGCAGCAACCTGTGCTGAATAGACCTGTAGCAAGGCTAACGTTAATGCAGAAACAGTCAAACCGGGTTTCATGAACACCTCTTTATTCGTTGAAGGAGCTGGATAATAATCCTGCCATGCAAAAATGTACAAATTATGCGGTCAGTATACGGTGGTGTCTTTGTTGTCGATCTTTGTCAGACGGAGTAAACCAAGTTGGGTACACTGGTAAAAAATGTGTTAACTTTTGTTTTTGGATGATGACTTGTTGACTATGAGCTATGCCCCATACGCCGAATTTTGAGGATATACGCTATTTTATTGAAGTTGCCAGTACGAGAAACTTGTCTCGTGCGTCTGAGCGCCTGGGGATCACCCAGCCCAGCGTGAGTGCGGCGATGAAACGCCTTGAGCAGAATTTTGGCACCGATTTGCTGGTTCGGCATAAAAATGGTGTGGTTCTGACCAAAGCGGGTGAAGTGCTACAAGCACAGGGGCTGCGCTTTATGGCGGATTGGGCAAAATTGAAATCGAATGTCTATCAGGCAAACAGTGAAATGGCAGGCACATTCACATTGGGGTGCCACCCTTCGGTCGCATTATATACTTTGCCCCATATACTGGGACCTTTGAAAACTAAGTTCCCCTATATGGTATTCAATCTGGTTCATGACTTGTCGAGAAAAGTCACAGAGCAAGTGATCAGTAATGAGATTGACTTTGCACTGGTGATTAACCCTGTCAGACACCCAGAGCTGGTGATCCAAAGCTTGTTGTTTGATAATGTCACTATTTGGCGCGCTGAATCTGTTGAGTGCACTGAGCAGGGAACGTTACCTTTGTATTGCGATCCTAATCTGAAGCAAACACAGCAATTGTTGTTGTCTACTGCTGACTTTTCCCACCAAATAATTGCATCTAATAACCTTGAGGTGATCTCTACTTTAGTGGCCAACGGGCTGGGTTTGGGTATCTTACCTGAGCGAGTTGCCAGACGCGCACCTGCGCTTCTGGCAACGTATAATCCAGAGATCAAGCCTGTTCAGGATGAACTGTGTTTTATCTATCGAGCAGATAAGCAAAACCATGTTGTTAGTGTGCAGTTACATCGTGAAATAAAACGGCTGTTAGATAGCTGATCTATGCTGTGCTTGTTCTTTTTATAGTTGGTCACAATCAATGGCGCTCACGATGGCGTGTACGTCTGGGTTATTTGAGAGTTTTTCAAACAGTTCACCAAAGGTCTCGCCTCCTTTCGTACGTATTGTGACAACGGTGCCGTAATAGTATGTTGTCAGATCAAATGTGTAAGTCATCCCAGCGCGTGTTTGCGTGCCCAAAGCAAGTTCTGTGGAGCCATTACTGTCAGGAAAGTAATTGTCTACTATTAGATTATCGGCCAAAATCTGATAATTGCTGGTGTAGCTGTTACGACTGTTTAGTGCGATACCAATCCCGCAGTTGCGATCATGTAGTTGTGGGTAAACAACAAATAGTTCGGCTGTCTTGGTGTCTTTTTGTAAAGTTGCAAAATCACCACTGCGTTTTATCCAGTCGCCCGCATCTGCTTGTGCATTAGATACTAAGGTCAAGGCGGTTAATGTCAGCGTGCGCAAGGTGTATTTGATTGTCTGCTTCATTGTGTGAACTCCTGTTTTGTTAGTTTTCCCAACTTTAAAAAAGCCAGCTAAATTAATAAAATAGAAGTCATCAATGTGTGTGATAGACAAACCTAATGGTTCAATGATCTCATTCGTGATGCTGTAACTCATTGGCCAATTGTTGTGCCCGAGTAATTTCATCGAGTGTCATGCGCTGCTCCAGATATTGCCTTGTCCACTCAACGCGACTATACACCTCACTGTCCTGGCGGGTTTGCAAAAAGTAATGGCTGTAGGCCAGCGCCTGAATATAGTCTTGTCCGCCTGTATCAGGGTCCAGATATTGATAGCCACGGATCAGCTGTAGGATCGCTTTTTCTCCACCTAGCAATGCGACTTGCTCAGTCACTTGATACTTTTGCGCGGTGAATGCTTTCATGCGGGCAACCTGTTCATCTCTGGTAAGTGTGCTGAATTTCAGTGCCTGATGCACTTCTGTCGGGGCAAGTCGCCAAAGTGTATCGGCCGCTTCATCAGAGCCCATTTGGGCTGCTTGCATCAGTTTCTCTACATAGTTTTCATCACGGTTGGTGTCGCCCAGACAGCGCTGATATCGAGCTTTCATGGTTTCGACTATCTCGTGTACTTCATCGCGTGATAATGCCTCATCGAGCCATTGATTGAACGCTTTGTCTGTGCGCGGTACGTTGCGACATTGGCGTACTTGTACGGCCTCCATAAACAGTGCTTCAGGTGACACGGCCTGCACTTGTTTCTGTTCGGGTGGCTGACTTGTCGTGTTGATGGTTTTATTTACTCGGTCCGGGTGTTGATCCTGTTCGACAATGGGCTCTGAAACTTTGATATTTTCGGCGCTATTGTGTTCTTTTGGGTAAAACACCACAGTACAAATAGCAAGGCAAAGGCCTGCAAGCAGGCCAATATGTGTACGACGCATTAAAAGATTACCTGTTGATGAAAGGCGCCGCATCATTGAAGCGGCACCTGGGATTAAAATCCGTTTTTAAGTGCCTGAACTCGGTCTACGACTTTGCCCTGATGGATCACCGCATGTATTTTTTGGGTGTTCTGAATACTTTCAATCGGTGAGGCATCCAGTATCACAAAGCTTGCCTGAGCCCCTGGTTTTAGACTGTTGTCTATTCCCAAAAAGGTACCTGCCTGTGTGGTTGTCGCTGCCAGCGTCTGCCAGTTAGACATGCCTGCTTCGCTCAGCTTTAGCATTTCTCTGTGCACTGAATAACCCTGGATGGTGCCATAATTACCAGCGTCTGTTCCGTTTAAAATAGTGACGCCAGCTTTAACTAACTCGGCCAGGTTGGCAATTCTTTGTGTATCCTGGTTACGCCACTTTGCTTCTCTGTCTCCCCACTTCTTCATTGTTTCTTCGCTCTGGTAACCTGCAATGATGGCTGGGGTGGTCATAGCCTGAAGCAGCTCAGAGGCGATCACTGTCTTGTCGAACAGAAAGTCTGTTAGATCGGTATGAACTGTCATGGTCGGGATCACCACCATTTTCGCCGCTGCAATTTTATCTGCCAGTCCTGCCGGGATCGGTGTGCCGGGCATGTGAGTGAACGCTGAGGCTCCTACGTCGATGGCATCGATGACTTCCTGCCAGGTTTTAAGGTGGACGATGGTTTTGATCCCGAGTTTGTTGCTTTGCTGGACGATGGCAGCAAAAGTGGCTTTATCAATCGAGGGCTGATCGTCACTGGGTTGGTAAACCACTTTAATCACGTCGGGCTTGGCTTTCGCCAGACTTTGCACCTGAGCGACAGCCTCTTCCGGGGTTGACATAGTGCGTGTTTCCAGGCCGTATTCTGTGCAATGGCCTTTTGGTGCGGTCAGACAAGATAAACTGCTGTAGATATCGGCACCAAAATAGGTGCCTGCTCTTTGCTTTGTGCGTGCGTCTATCAGGCCTTGCTCATCGCCAAATAAGTCGACAAATCCGGTGACACCCGCATACAGCACGCGCTGGGAGATTTTTTCAGTTCCGGCAAAATCTGATTTGGCATAAGGAGCCCGATTGCCAAACGCATGAACATGCATGTCGATCAGCCCCGGGATAAGCCAGCGGTTATTCAGGTTGAGTGTCCGCCCTTTAAAGTTGACCGGAGGCGCTGGGTATTCAGCGGCTATTTTACCTTGTTCAATCAGCAAAGCACTGCGGCGGATCTCTTGTTGTTCGACATCGACAATCTGAACCTGAGTAAGTAGTAATGCATCGGATGACATGACCTGTGTTTCAGCTGCGTAGCTAAATTGTGCACTTAAACACATGCTGATGGCGCCACCGAGTAAGCCTGTGAGTTTTGGAATTATTGTTTTCATTATCAGGGTCCTTGAGCAGAAAATTGTTTTTTATTAGTGTCATATCCAACACCATAGTGTGCCGATGTAACAGATAGTGTGCAACGTTAAATATTCTGAATTACCTAATGTAAAGGGGGTTGACGCAATCTAAAAAGGTGCCGACGCACGTTCAATATGACCGAGATTGATTTTGTTACTGTATAACGTTTACTTTCGTTAAACTGTTTTTATATACAGTATTTTGTGGTTTACTATGTATCTAAATAGGAGACGAAAACGATGCTAGAATTAATACAACAAGTACCTTCTGCCCAGGAGTATTGCGATATGCGTGTTAAGGCCGGGCTCTCGCCAAAGTCGCTGGAAGCGGCTGAAATTGGCTTACCTAATACACTTTATGGGGTTTCGATCCGCGAGGGCGAAAAGTTGATTGCGATGGGCCGGGTGGTCGGTGACGGTGCCTGTAATTTTGAGGTGGTCGATGTGGCAGTCGACCCAGCTTATCAGGGGCAAGGGCTGGGTCGCCGTGTGATGGAATCGATTGATGCGTATTTGTCGTCTGTGGCATTGCCCGGATCTTATGTGTCCATGATTGCTGATGAGCCGATATTTTACGAGAAACTGGGGTACAGACTGGTTGCACCAAAGAGCCAGGGTATGACCAAGAAGTTTCAGCCCCGCAAATAAGCTTAAGGGTCACTATGAAACAGAACATTGCGCACGTTGCGCTGGTGGTTAACGACTACGACGAAGCGCTCGACTTTTATGTGGGTAAACTTGGGTTTGAGTTGATAGAAGATACCTATCAGGCCGAGCAGGATAAACGCTGGGTCGTAGTGGCTCCCCCGAATTCTCATGGGGTGGCTTTATTGTTGGCAAAAGCTTCTAAACCCCGACAAAACCCCTTTATCGGTGATCAGGCTGGCGGTCGAGTGTTTTTGTTTTTAAGTACCGATGACTTTTGGCGGGATTATGAATGGATGAAAGCCAAGGGAATACATTTTGTGCGTGAGCCCGCTACGCAGGACTATGGCACTGTCGCTGTGTTCGAAGATCTCTATGGTAATTTATGGGATCTGATCCAATATGTTGATGGTCACCCTATGTCGACCAGATGCCGCTAGTTGTAGCGGGACTGGCGAGCAATATTTGCTGCTGAGCATGGGTAAATAGCGTACACTCGCGAAACCATCCAATGTCGTATTTTTTGGGCTATATAACAATGATAAAAGTTGATTACTCTCAGTATACTCAAGCTGAACTTCATGAAGCGCTGCAACAAATCACGCCTGATTCAGAGCACTATTCAGCCCTGCTCGCTGAAATAGATGCTCGTCAGGAAGAAGCCGAATTGCACGAACAACAGCGAGTGGAGAATGGGCCCAAAAATGCTGAAAGGCGTGTAAAAGTCATTGGGTATATACAGCTTCTGGCTGCATTTGTGATGACAGTCGGGCTGATATTTGGGCCTCTTACGTCATGGTTATCTTTTATTAGCGTGCCTTTTATCCTGCTCAGTGCTGCTGCGGGTTATACGGCGATTAAAGAGCAGGCAAAATGGTATTGGTTATCAATACTGAATCAGGGGTTACAGGTTGTTAGTTTTTCTTTTGGCGTACTTAATTACAAGTATACGGGGCTTGGCGGAATTCAAATCGGCTTCACCTGGTTGAAAGACTTTGAACTGTCTTTTGGTATTTTATTTTCTTCTACCGTTCGCTTGACTGGTGACGCTGGCGCGTTTTCTTTAAATGCGGTTCAGATAGATGTGCTTGCGTTGGTATTGATGATTGCCTTGCTTACGCGAAGAGAGCGTCAGCAATAAGCCAGCCCTGAAGTGGCTGTTCGGGCCGCTTATCTGTTGCATGTTATCTTTCTTATTCCTTAATCATCTTATTTATACCTTTAACGAATATGTGATATTATATCTCGATTGTGCTGTATGAGCTGTTGACTGTAATCCGAATAGCTCGTTGATTAAGAAAGGTAAATGTATGTTATTTGAATTAGAAACCTATACTCGCCATGCCAAGTGGCTGGGCCTGTTTGCGATTGGTGTGTCCATCCTTGCCTGGACGGTTGAGCTAATGGGGGTGGTTTATGTCTGCCCTTACTGCCGTGTGCAACGCACCGTAATTGGTCTGCTAGGACTCATTTTGTTCACCGGTGCTGCGCGTCACTGGCTGGGCAAATATGCTGCACTGGTATTTGGTTTCTTTGGTGCAGTTGTTGCGGCAAATCAGCATTTTATGGGTTGGAAAAAAATCTCGGCTGGTAAGTTTGAATTCAATGATACCCTTATCATTGATCCCTTCTTGCTGTCGGGTCTCGCAATGACGGCTATCATCGGCCTGGTTTGGTTGATAACCCGACAAGAAAAGTGATTGTTTCCCGCTTCATTGTGTTTACTATGGGTCACAATGAAGTGATTTGATTGAGCGTGCTGGCGCGGCCGTCGGAGTGTCAGTATGCTCCTTGTTAAGGAAGCATGATGAAGTATGACATATACATAGTAGATGCCTTTACCCAGGCTCAATTCAAAGGCAATTCGGCCGCCGTAGTCCCTGTTAATCTATGGCCGGAAGACACCACAATGCAGCAGATTGCTGCTGAAAACAACCTCTCTGAAACCGCTTTTATTCGCGCTGTTGATACCGCATCAGGTCATCAATTTGAGATCCGCTGGTTCTCTCCGCTGACAGAAATCGCCTTTTGTGGTCATGCGACACTCGCTGCTTCGTTTGTGATTTTTAATCATTTAGCTGCCCAGGGCGAGATCACCTTTCTTACTCGCGAGGTGGGCCCTTTAACCGTTAATCAGTTGCCGGATCAGCGAATAGAAATGAGCTTTCCGAACCAGCAGCCTGAACCTGTTGCGCAAGCTCCGGCTGTGTTATTGGAAGGCTTGTCTGAGCAGCCTGTAGAGGTGCTCAAAAATCGCCAGGCCTACTTTGCTGTGTTCGATCAAGCCGCCTCGGTAGAGCAATTGACATACCATAGTGAGTTGCTCAAACAGTTGGCTCCGCTGGACGTGGTTGCAACAGCACGGTCTGACAATTATGACTTCATTTCTCGCTACTTTTGGCCTGCCAATGGCGGCGATGAAGATCCCGTAACTGGTTCCATTCATGCAGGGCTGGCCCCTTACTGGGCAGAGTTATCGGGTCGCGATGAATTGGTGGCTTATCAGGCTTCGCAGCGTGGTGGAGTATTACATTGTCAGGTAGCAGGCGAGCGGGTTTTGGTATCCGGGTTTGGGGTATTGTATTTGCAGGGGACTATTTTCGTTGCTGATTAAACAAAGCCCGAAGTATGGCACTTCGGGCTAAGGTGTTTTTAGGCTGGCTTTTCATCCTTAATCACCGCCACCAGGAGTGCCGGCAAAAAGGTCAGGCTGAGCAGCGTTGAAACCAAAATACCACTGAGTACGATAATCCCTACGCCACGATACAGCTCGGTACCCTCACCCGGTATAAGCACCAGAGGCGCAAGACCAAAGATGGTGGTGGTGGTTGACATCAGTATTGGCCTCAGACGTTTTGCAACAGCCTGCTGAACCGCTTCTTTGACCTTCAGCCCCTGCTCCAAGACGTAGCGTCGAGTCTGATCAACAATCAGGATTGGGTTGTTCACCACAGTGCCCAGCAAGATCAAAAAGCCCAACATAGTGATCATGTCAAATGGCTGGTGGAAGGCACTTAGCCCCATTGCTGACAAGGTGCTGTTAATGCCATTGACTGTCACTAACCCTAACAATCCCCCGGCCATACCCAGAGGCACAGTGGCCAGAATAAACAGCGGATAGCGCCAATGTGTGAAAATAGCCACGAGCAGCAGGTAGCTCAGCACCAGCGCAATGACAAAGTTACCAGAGAGTGATGACTTGGTTGCTTCCAGCTGGTCCGCTGCGCCACTGATATTAACCTTAATACCCTGAGCAATCTTGCCCTGCTGCCAGAGGTTAGGCAATAGTTGTTGACGTACTATCTGCTCGGCGGTTTCCAGTGCGACGTCTCTCGGTGGAATGATGTAAACAGTGACGGTTCGGTTGCCATCAACGCGGCGCACCGAATTACTGTTTTTACTTTCTACCAGATCGGCCAGCGCGTTAAGCGGCAGTACTTGTCCGTTAGGTGTGATGATCGGGGTTGTTGACAGTTGCTCTATGGTCTGGCGATTGCCTGCGCCACTGAACAGGAACATGTCGACCTTATCATCGTTGAGGATGAACTCATCAACATACGCACCATCACTCATCGCGGCCACCGCATAACCAAAGTCGCGGTTATCGAGCTCCAGTTCTGCCAGACGTGCCCAGCGGGGCTGGATCTCTATCAGTGGTTGGTCGAGCGTCAGCGATCTTGGGTCTGAGTTAATTTGTGGCTTATCGAACAGCTTGTCTGCTTCTGCATATACCGCTTCTGCGGCGCTGTATAGATCCGTGATATTTGCACCGGCAATATCCACTGCCACGGCTCGTGTACCACCGTCATTGCTGGAAATGATAGACCCTCTGGCCGAGAAAGCGCGCATGCCCTCGTAGCTTCTGAACTTGTCTGTGATGGCACTCATCATCTGATTAATGTGTTCCGGCTCTACCGGTGCACTTAAGAACCAGATCCGTCCAACCGATACTGACATGGCGTAGTATTCAAGCGGTGGCATTTCTGTATTACCTGCCAGAAAATCACTGCTATCTGCCTGCACATAATCATCAAAATAGGCGCGCAGTTCAGTACCAATTTTTTCCATCTCAGTCAGATTATAGTTGGGCGGCGCAATCATCATAGAAAAGGCTTTGGGCTCCTCCCCTTCTGGCAGATATTCTGCTGCCGGCATCAGCGTGGTCGCCAGGCCCATGATCACGATAATGAAAGCGGCACTGGCAATGCGTGCCTGGGTGGTGGTGCGGGTAAACAGTTGCGACAGCTTGAGCCAGTAGCTGCCCAGTTCAACCTGACGCTTTTCTTCCAGGTCCTGCTTTTTGCCAAAATTTGCTAGTGCGACGGGCACCACAAAAATGGCGACAAGCATAGAGGCAATGATGGCACCTGAAATGGCAATCGCAATGTCTGAGTAGAGTTGTCCGGCTTCTTGTTGCACAAATAAAATAGGCGCGAATACCAGCACTGTGGTGGCAGTTGATGCCAATACCGCAGGCCAGACTTCTTTTACGCCATTAATCGCGGCTAAGCGTCGGCTGATCCCCTCGCGTTTGGCCTGAACGATAGATTCTAACACCACGATGGTGTTGTCTACTGTCATCCCGATGGCAAAGGCAACACCGGCCAGAGAGATCACATTGATGGTACGGCCAAAGCTCATCAGGGCAAAAAATGCAGCGATGGTACATAATGGGATCCCCATAACACCAACCAGGGTTGCCCGTCCTGATCGCAAGAAGAAGTACATGACCAAAGTAGCCAGTAATGCACCCAGCGCCAGGTTGGTCCAAACGTTTTCAAGTGAGCTTTTCACATAGCGCACATCGTCACTAAGCAAGGTCAGTTCGAGGCCATTTTGTGCCAGTAATTGTTGGTTAATCTCTGCAACGACCGGGAGCATTTGTTCTTTGATGTCGAGTACATTTGAGCCACTCTCACGACGCACCGACAGGCGCAAAGTACGCTCGCCATTGGAATAAGACACACCGCGGGTTTCGAAGTGATCGAGCGTTACATTGGCAACATCTTTAAGCAATACATTGGCGTTGCCGTCGCGTTTTATGATTAGGTTTTCCAGTTCACTCAGCTGCTCAAAGCGGCCAATGACGCGCAGCAGATAACGGCTTTCACCACTTTCTATGTCACCACCTGAAGTATCCCGGTTACGGTCGCGGATCACGGTTCTGACATCGCTCAGGCTTATACCACGCTGAGCCAGACGTGCAGCATCAACCTTAATCTGGATCTGTCGTTGTGCACCGCCACCAATACGCACCTCGGAGACGCCTGTGACACTTTCCATGCGTGGCCGAATATAATCCTCAGCGTAATCTCGCAGCAAGTCCATGTCTAGCTGTAGTGGGTTCCCTGGCTGTGGTTTGAGCAGGAAAAACATAAAGGCATTGCTGGAAAAGGAGCTGGAAAATAGTCTTGGCTGGTCGACGTTTTCCGGATAGGCGGGCACCTGGCTGAGCGCATTGTTTACCCGAATAAGGGCGTCATTGACCTCAACACCAAAAGGGAATTCCAGCTCTATAGTCGCTTCGCCCATTTCGGCAAACGAGATCATACGTTGCAGATTTGGTAAACTGCGCAGATAACGCTCCTGCTCTATCAGGATCTCTTTTTCCACATCTTGTGGTGTTGCACCAGGCCAGCCCGTTTGTACGGTAATCGTTCTGACTTCCAGGTCCGGGATCATCTGCACGGGGATGTTGAGCGCTGAAACCAGGCCCAAAATGGTAGTGATCAGCACCACCACGGCCACCAAAGTGCCGCGTTTTACCGCTGATTCTATCATTGTAGGTTACCTGCCCTGGCGCTTATCTGAAGTTGTGTGCCTTCTTTTAACAGCTCAATGCCTGTGGTGATCACTGACTCACTGCCTGTCAGGCCAGTCACGGCAACATAGTTTGGTCGTGTTGCTGTGATGGTAACCATTTTACGTTTCGCCGTATTGTTATCGGCAATAAACACGCTGCTGCCGCCATCCGGATGCTGCTTTACCGCCTTTTTAGGGATCCATACCGCACCGTCTTGTGCGTTCAGCAACAGATCCGCCTGGGCGGACATACCCGGGGTAAATTGAGCATGGACCGCCATGGTATCGGTCAAATCTATATGTGCTGTAAAGGTTCTGCTGGACGGATTTGTAACAGCAACGATGCGGCTGATCTGTGCCTTGATGGGTTTAGCTGCGTTGATATCGGGCGTGACCATAACCGGAAGATTAGGTGTTGAGCGCAACAGTGGGAAGTACTCCTGTGGCACATTAACTACTATACGTAAGTCCGATTCTGCGACCAGAGTAAAGAGTTGATTACCCGGTGTGACCCACTCTCCCATGTCCACGGAGCGTTGTCCAATCACGCCTGTAAAGGGGGCATACAGGGTGTGACGATTGAGTCTTTCCTGGGCCAGAGCCACCAGGGCTTGCTGTTTTATTTCTTCCGCTTTGGCATTGGCCAGAGCAGCGGTACGCTCGCCAATCAGCGTTTGTGCAACACTTTGTTTTTTAGAAAGGGCTTCCACTTCATCGAGTAGTCGCTGTGCTTCCTGAACCGAAATTTTTGCCGCTTGTGCTCCTGCTCTGGCCTGCGCCAGGTTCAGTTCGGCCAGTGTGGCATCCAGTTTCAACAGTGGTTCGCCCTGAGTGACGTTGTCACCCACGTCAACGAGTAAAGTTTGCACCAACCCAGATTCCTGGCTGGCCAGTTGTGCATGGTGTCTGGCTTCTACAGAGCCGCTGAGGGTCATCACCCTAGGTTGCTTTGTTGCACTGGGTGTGTAAACCTCAACTTGTGTGGTTTGCGCTGCGCCCGTGTGGCTGTATAACAACACGGTGGTGAGCAGTATAACGCTTGCGATAACGCGTGCGGAAATATGCATATAAGCCTCTAATGATAATAGTTTTCATTTAATTCTATGGGTCTTTTAACCAACAAGCATGTGATTTGCGATTAAACATGAGATTTTTGCTATTTATGGGCTTACTGGCCTCCTTTGCGGGTTTGGCAGGTATGGCAGACTGCTCCGATGCTGATAAACGGTTTGTCCATGAGCAGGTCAGTAGCCCTACATTTGAAGAAACAAAAACAAACAGAATGTATAAAGTGAAGCATGAACAAGTGTGTGTTGTAGGTAATGCATTGGCGACTGACGGCATGCGTTATTTTTTGTATAAGATTGGGCCCTCTGTTCGTTATATCGCTGTGCATAACGGGCTTAACGGACACGTGCAGATGCACGGCCCGCTTAGACCTGAGTGATCTATTACCAGGTAATTGCAGATCCATCATAGCTATAAAATCCCCCGGTGTCTGATGCCTGTTTGCTCTGTATCAGATCAGTCAGGCTCTGTGCTACAAAATCGGCAGAAAAAAGCTTGCCGGGTGGCACATTTTTCTGAAAAGGCATGGATAAGGCGGTGTCGGTTGTACCTGGATGAAAAGCCAGGACACAGCAGTTAGGTAGTTTATAACGCCATTCAATACTGACGGTTTTGATCGCCATGTTCAGCGCCGCTTTGGCACTGCGGTAACTGATCCATCCACCCAGCTGATTATCTGAGATACTACCTATGCGGGCTGACAGAGAAACAAAGTAAGTCGGGTGTTTTGCTTTCAGTGCCTTTGCAAAGTGCTTAGCCAATAACAGTGTTGGGAGCGTATTGGCTTTGAGGTTGTCGTTAAAAAAGTCAGGGTCAAATTCCTGAATAGACTTCTCTGGGAGCTTATCAGGAGTGTGCAGCAGTCCGGTGGCATTAATGAGTACATCGACCTTAGACAGTTGCGCAGCCAAAGCCCTGACGCTTTCTTCCTGGCTCGCATCGAGGTGGAGCCATTGGACGTTTTGCGGTGATATTTCGGGTCTGGAGGTTTGGTAGGTCGCGTATATGTGGGCTTCGGGTTGCTCACTGGCATAGCGATTAACCAGTGCCTGTCCGATACCGCCTGAACCGCCTACAATCAATATGATCATGTGCTTTCCCCTGCGCTGACTATTTTAATTTGTTGTCTTTATTAAACGGACACTCCTGTGGATTGGATCTATACAGTGAGATCGGGTTTTTACCAACTCAGCCAGTATGACAGGCATCGGTAAGCCCAATGAGTCGACAGATCGTTATTTTACTAACTGATGCATTCTGCTGGATCACGTATTAACTAACATTATCGTCATCCAGATCAAAGTATTACTAACCTAATCCGGTTCAGATCACGAATTTACTAACTCTAAAAGCATTTGGCAGGTTTTTGGTCAACGGATCAGTATTGTTTCCTGCAGTGACTATTTTTAGGTGGGCAGATGGCGAATAAATCAGGTTTTTGGTGACTATAGATCATATTTTTACTAACTACCTGGTAAAGCGATCAGCACTGAGATCAGTAATTTACTAACTGCTTTTGTTCCTGGATCGTATTTTTACCAACTAAGAAGCGTCATTTTGAGTCAGAGATCATCATTTTACTAACGTTCGACATGCATAGCGTCACTCAGAGCGGGTTTTTTACTAAGATCCGGGTGTATCAAAGTGGATGAGAGCAGCTCAGGAGGGATTTTTGAGCAAGTTGGTAATTTTTTGCTCCAACGGGCTGGAAAATTGACTGAGTTGTTGTATCTATCTGTTTGATTTATAGCATGAGTAGGGGCTGAACTAGGTTCAGCCCCTGGTTTTTATAACGTGGCAAGCACAGCCATAATGAGTGTGGCTGCAGGGAGTAGGTAAAATAGTGATCTTATCCAGCCTGGTCGGAAGGACAGCATGACCGCCATCAGTAAAACGGCGAGGGCCATCTGGCCGCAGAACATCAGGCTGCCGTATCCAACGGCCTGGCTGATATCGATAACCAGAGTTAGTAAAAGCATGATCCAGGCTGAAAGTAGATATCTTTTACTCTGGATCTGGTCGGGCCTTGCCCCAAACACCGCTTTGTAGTGCGGTGTCTTAGCCAGCGCAAAGGCCGTGAAGCTTGAGAGACATAACAAGGTCGCTATCAGATACATCATGCAGCACGCTCCTTGCGGGCGCGCAGTGGCTGAGCTGATTGAATCTTTTTACTCTGCCAGAAAAATACGCCTGCGGCTAACAGAGCCAGTATATCGAACATAGCCAATGACCACTGACCATTGCTTATGTAACTGATTAAATTGCCGTGTGTTGTAAGAGCATTGCACAAGGGCAGCATGAGCCAGGCAAAGGTATTGGCAAGTGCCAGAGTATGCCAGCCTTGAGTATTTCGCCACTTAGCGGCAAACAGCGTTGCAGCAGCCCAGATCAGGAAAAATGCCAGTACTTCCTGATCGGCACGACCATTGTTACCGACAGGCAGGAGCCGATTGGCGTAGAAGAATGCCGCTGTAGCCAGTGGCAGGCCCATGATGGCTGCCAGGTTGAGCGACTCGACCAACTTGAGACCAAAACTGGCTGGCTGAGTGGGTTTTTGTCGCTCTCGGATCCGTTTGGCCCACATAACACAGCCACTGGCAATCATAGCGCAGCCTGCCAGGCCACAAAGAAAGTACAACCAACGCAAGCCGGGAGATGCCAGACGTCCGGTATGCATGGCAATCATACCGCCATATAATTGAGCCGCAGTACTGTTTTCAAGGTGCACAGTGTTCAGGAGTTCACCCGTTTTGCCTGAATATAACCAGACTGCTTGCTCGTCTTTTATTTCACTGCGGTTCGCACCGTAAATTTTCATTACTGCCGCTGCATCCTGAGGGTGATCTATGATGATGCGAGAAATAGGTTGCTCTGGCCAGTTAGTAAAAAAGTGATCTAACGACTGTGAAAAAGCCGGATCGGTCAGTGTCTGGTTGCTCAGCTGAGGGCGCTGTCGTTCCGGGTAAAATTCTTTTCTGAACTCTTTAACCCCATCGTCATACACAGTTTGCGCCGGATACGGGAAAAGCGTAAAAATAAGTGTGATCAGCCCTGTGTAGGTGATCATCAGATGAAATGGCAAAGCCAGTACTGAGCTCAGGTTATGTCCATCGAGCCAACTGCGACTGCCCTTGCCCGCTCTGAATTGGAACATATCCTTGAAAATACGTTTGTGGATCACAATGCCTGAGACCAGAGCAACCAACATAAACAGGCTGGCCAGACACACTATCCAGCGCGCGGTGGTACGGTCCATATAATGTAAGTCAAAATGCAGACGATAAAAGAAGCTCCCGCCTTTTGACTCCCTCGGAGTCACGGGAATTTTGCTATCGGCCGCCAGGTTATGGCTGACCCAACTGGCTTTTTCGCCCGGCTCAGCATAGGGCAGGTGCGAGACGCGCAGTAGCGAGTTGCGCTCAGACGGCAAGCTGATCCACCATCGTGCTGCGTCAGGCGCTTCTGAGTTCAGGCGTTCAAAGCCGTAGTCCAGTAGCGCTTGTTGTGAACTCTGAACTTCAATGCTGTGGGGGTGTAGCTCAGGTTTGCTCCACAGGGTAATTTCCTGGCGGAAAAAGCTTAGCGTACCCGCAAAAAACACCAGCCACAACAGCCAGCAAAAAAGTAATCCGACCCAGGTATGGAGCCAGGTCATAGAACGAAAAAAACTGTCTTTCATTATTATCCTCTTAATATCAGGATCAGCAGCCATTGCACTGTTGCGAGCAGCAGTAAACCACCACAGAGGAAGCGAAGCGATTTTGTTGCGAATACAGCGATAAAAATAAGGCAGTGAATGACTACACTCAGACACACGCTGAATAACACGGCATCAACTTTGGAGACAGGCAGCAACAAACTCATTAGGCTGATAGAAAGCGCGGTGCATGCATACCCCCCGAAAATAGCGAGTGCAAACCGGGTAACAACATTTATGCGATAGGCTGTAAAGTAAGCAAAGTAAGGCGATAGCGACATACTTGTTCTTTGATCAAAAATAGGGAGGCGAATTATCACTGAATCGCGCTATAAATAACAGTAATTATCATTAGCAAATGCGTTAAATGTACAAATATTAATGCCAAAAGGAATATCAAATTCCTGTTGAGTTAAACCCTGGGTAATTAGTGAGCACGCGCCTGCACCCTTTTATTGGGCTAAGACTGATATACTTATTAGGGGTTATCGCGTTGTGAGGAGAATTTAAACATGGATATCATTGAGCGTGTCCGGCAATGCACTTTGTGTCGGGGACAGTTGCCTTTTGAACCGAAGCCGGTGATCCAGGGATTGCCTGCGGCGAAAATTCTGATCGCTGGTCAGGCTCCTAGTTTGAGTGTACAAAGAACGGGAAAACCATTTAACGATGCCAGTGGTAAACGGCTCAGAGAATGGTTAGGGGTCACTGAGGCTCAGTTTTATGATCCGGCCTTATTCGCGATTGTACCTATGGCGTTTTGTTATCCCGGTAAGGGCAAATCAGGCGATTTACCTCCCCCCAAAATCTGTGCCCAGACATGGCGGGCCCCTTTGCTTGAGGTGTTTAATAACATTGAGTTAACTATTTTAATTGGTCAATATGCACAAAGCTATCATATCGCTGAGTTTGTTAGTGTGTCTCAGGCTGTGACTGAATGGCGCACAGCTTTGCCCGGGCAAATTGCACTGCCGCATCCCAGTCCACGTAACCAATTATGGGTCCGAAAACGCCCCTGGTTTGAAGCTGAGGTGTTACCCGCATTAAGAACCCGAGTTCGGGAGGTGTTGTTGTCTTTTTAAACAGTCGAAACCCAGCGTTTATATGCCCTGAGACAGCATTATGTAAATAATTGGAAAATGAATTAACTCATATGGGTTGCTATTTGGTACTGTATCGCTCATAATTTGGGGTGAGTTAGAATTACAAATTTTAACAAATTACATTCAAAGGATTTGAACATGTTATATCGAATTTCCGGTTGGTCAGCTATCGTTCTTTCCCTGCTGGCGTTATATCCAAGCTATCAAACGGGTGCTCTGTCTGTTATCGGATTCTACCTCGGTTTATTCGCACTGATCCTCTCTTCTTTTGCAAGTCATACCGGAAACCTCTTTTATTATCGCAGCGTATTTGTACTTTCTGTGTTAAATGTTTTCTTTGTAAATGATGGCACATGTGTGATGTTATTAGCTGAGAATAATGACTGGGTATATATAGGATCTATGTATGGCATCTTTATTGTTATAAGCAGTATATGTGGCTTTTTGGTCAATAAAGACAGCTTTTTGGTCAATATGGCGCCTAAAGTCAAACGTGTGCGGTAACGTGTACACTAACGCATGTAATGATTACTTAATACAGCGCTGGTTTACAAAACGATTGAGGACTTATACACTTGTGGTGGTTTTTAAAACAACTGCATTGATAATATGAATGCGCAAGGAGCGGTGGAGAGTGTTTGTCGTAAATATCACGTACACCGTTGAACTAGAAGAAGTTGATGCGCATTTACCTGCCCACGTTCAGTTTTTGCAGCAATATTATCAGCAAGGTGTTTTTTTAGCGTCTGGCAGAAAGGTTCCCAGAACAGGGGGAATGATTTTCGCTACCGCAAAAAACCAAACCGAGTTAGAAGCAATTCTACACAACGACCCTTTTTATCTCGCCGGACTGGCGAATTACGAGATCACAGAAATTGAAGTAAGCAAGACTGCCAGTGGTTTATCACAACTGCTAACCCTTTGAATCAGCATTTATGTAGTGCTGAATACACCCTATGACTGAACGTTCTATCAGGACGTACATTTGTGGTGGTATAGCAGAGTGGCCACACGCCAGTTTTGATGCTTTGATATCAATTCAAGCTTACGTATTTTCCTACTCTGCATGGTATCGTTGCGGCTTTTTTTGCCAGCCTGGCTCTGACTGCGTTTTGGTTATTCTGTTTATAGCTACCACTTTGCTGCAATTTAACAGATTGCTATAAATGGAGAATATTATGCCCAGACTAAATAATAAAATTGCCCTGATCACAGGTGCTGCACGTGGCATTGGTGCTGCGGTTGCCACATGCTTTATTAAGCAAGGAGCCACGGTGATCATCACAGATAAAAATGCTGAAGAGGCACAAAAACTATGTGACACACTCGGTGAGCGTGCGCATTTCCATCTGCTCGATGTGTCTGAGGAGTCACATTGGCAAGCAGCTGAAGGTTTTGTGCGAGCCCGGTTCGGTCGACTGGATATTTTGGTTAACAATGCCGGTATAACAGGGTTTCTGGAAACTGCGGGCCCTCATGACCCTGAGCACTTAGATTTAGCGAGTTGGCATACTGTGCAACGCACCAACAGTGATGGCGTTGCGCTTGGCTGTAAATATGGGATCCGGCTTATGAAGGCTTCTCAGGCTGCCAGTATCGTCAATATCTCCTCGCGTTCCGGTTTGGTTGGGATCCCGGCCGCAGCAGCTTATGCAGCGAGTAAGGCCGCTGTACGTAATCACAGTAAATCAGTGGCCCTGTACTGTGCTCAACAAGGCTATCCTATTCGTTGTAACTCTGTGCACCCGGGTGCCATTTTAACGCCTATGTGGGATGCCATGTTAGGTGAAGGAGAAGCTCGGGATGCGGCAATTGCCGGTATTGCTGCCGATATTCCGCTTGGACACATGGGAAATGCTATGGATGTGGCCTATGCGGTGCTTTATCTGGCGTCTGATGAGTCTGCCTATGTGACAGGGATCGAGCTGAATATTGATGGTGGGATCCTGGCTGGCAGCAGCGCCGCGCCTAAATCAAATTAAGCCATATCAAACCAGGCCGGTATAATCTTGATACCGGCTTTTGTCCGGCTAATTAGTTTGCTAAGCTCAATTCAACAGATGTCGCAATCACAAGGAGTTTGAGCCTATGTATTGGGGTTTAGTTGTTGTCTTTATTGTGTTGGCCTTTTGGCTTCACAACCGTTATAGCTCCAGCTCTGAGGATTACCCCGCGCTGGAGACTGACCCAAATGATCCTTTGCTGCTCCAGGCTGTGGCAGATGCCAAAGCGTCATTAGATGAATTCAAATCCCTGTATCGCCAATTTCCCAAAGATGCCTTCGTGAAACTCGACTTTGAAAGTGACTGTGGTGTCTCTGAGCACCTTGGTGCGCACGTTGAGGGGATAAAAGGTGATGAGATCAGTGTTTTTTTAGTCACGCCACCGGTCACGCATCAAGGTAAACTTGCGCATAACTACACCTGCCACTTCGATGACATTGAGGACTGGCAGATCACAGACAAAGACGGCAACATTTATGGCGGATTCACGCAGCGCGCCATGTTTGCGATCGCTGAACGTGAAGGCGTTGAACTGCCCCGTGAACTTCAGGAAATGCAGGGCAAATACGTTTAACTTTGCGCCATGGCTTTTTGGCTGCGCATTTGGCTAGGTCACTCAAAAAGAGACTCTTCTTCATGACACTGCTGCCCGCAGGCGCCCTTTACATGAATGATGGCGATGGTAATAAGCGCTGTTAACTTATTTGATGCAGTTAAACCGAGAGCAGGGCGCATTTTTGTGTCTTGAGTTAAGGTTGTTCGGCAAACGCTCTGAGTTCATCACCTGTCAGGCGATAAATGATCCATTCGTCCTGCGGTTTGGCGCCAATGCTGTTGTAGAAATCGATCGCTGGCTTGTTCCAATCGAGCACTACCCATTCAAAACGGCCACAGTCTTTTTCGATGGCCAGTTGAGCCAGAAACTTCATTAATGCTTTACCTGCGCCCTGCCCGCGCTGATCTTGAGCAACATACAGATCTTCCAGATACAGACCGTATTTACCAAGCCAGGTCGAATAATTAAAGAAATACACGGCAAAACCGATGGCCTCGCCCTCTTGTTCGCAGATCAGGGCGTGAGCGCGTACATCATCGCCAAATAGTTTTTGCTCAATATCCGCGACTGTATTGAGTACTGCGTCTGGCTCTTTCTCATAGATGGCTAATTCATTGATAAAATGCAATATTGTTGCTGCATCGTCTTTTTGTGCGTGGCGGATCGTGATACTCATCGGCTGTTTCTTTCCAAAGTTGACATGATGGTTACTCAGTGTAAGCTCAATTCATAAATGAATAAAGTGCATAGATTGCAACTGCTAAATGTATATTATTAATGAAACACTTGCCTAATCTGGATCTTAATCTGCTTAAACTGTTTGCTGCTTTGTATCAGAATGGCTCGGTTACGCTCTCTGCTGAGCAGCTGAATCTCAGTCAGTCTGCATGTAGCCACGCACTGACCCGGCTCCGCGAGCGCCTGGGTGATGAACTGTTTGTGCGGGTGAATAATCGCATGCTGGCAACCGCGCATGCACATCGGCTGGCAAAGACCGTGTTACCGGCTTTGCAGATGCTGGAAGGAGGGTTGCAAGAGGCTAGTCCGTTTGATGCAAATGAACCTCATACACTCACGATAGCGGTGACCGATTACACAGCCTGGTGTCTGCGACCTTTTGTGACTCATTTGGTTGGCTTGTTTGACAATCTGGATATCCGCTTTGTCCAGCTGGAGGAACGTATAGCAGAGCAGGCTCTGAAAGAAGGTAGCCTGGATTTGGTATGTGGATTTGCGCATCAGCAGGAATTCTCGGAGGGCCTGACCCAGCTTAGCTGGTTTGAAGATGCTTACGTGACAGTATGTTGTCAGTCTCACCCATACAAACAACAATTAGATTTGAGTACCTTTATAGCATATCCGCACATATTGATTGCGCCATGGAATGAGCGTCGGGGGATAGTCGATAAAGCATTGGCAAAAATTAAGAAATCCAGAACCATCGCAGTGACAACCCCACATGTGTTGGTGGCGCCAACGTTGCTACCAGAGAGTGATATGTTGCTGACTATGCCCAGGCGTTATGCCTTGCAGGTGTGTGACAGATTGAACCTTCAGTTACAGCCGCCACCGCTCCCGGTGCCTGACTATCAGTTAAAGTTGTACTGGCACCGGACGCGCAAGCGCGATCCTAAAATTGGCTGGTTTATTACTCAGTTCTGTGACTTTCATGAGCTAGACCATGATGAAACCAAGTTAGTAAAATAGTGATCTGTTAGCTGACGCCGCAAATACCGGTGTGCTCACTGAGGCATATAATTTAGTTTATATAATTCAATGTGTTAATTCAGATCAGAATTTTACCATATCGGCAGCATGAGTACGCATATAGTCACATATAAAGTCGACGCTGAGTTTTATATTCGGTAGCTGGTACTTGGCGTGTTGATATACCAGGTTTATTTCAACTGTGTGTATCTTACCAGGCGACAACTTATGGTGCTGTGCAACGGGCATTACCTGGTTTTTTAGATGTGCGGGGAGCAGCCAGTCGGGGGCCAGCAACAGGCCTTCGCCGTGAGCAAGCGCATCCAGTAAAGTTGCACTGTCATTGCTGATCAGAACTGGTTGACTAGACACAGGCTGCCAGTCGCCTTGCTCGTGTGCCCACCATGGGACGAGGGCTGTTTTACTGCGAAACATGATGGCCGGACAGCGACAGAGTTGCTCGATAGACCAGTTGGTGGTGCCAAATTGTGTATTTAGTCGATCAGCCAGTTGGGTGTGCGCCCACAGTGTAAAACCACTGCGAATAAGCGGTTTGGCGATAAGACGGGTATCGTCAACCGGTCCACCCCTGATCGCCAGATCGACAGAGTCTTGCCCGAAGAGTGCATATTCATTGGTGTAGTCGAGGTCTAGCAAAATATTTGGAAATTGCTGGCGAAAACGCCGAAACAAGGGTACCAGCAGCGCTTTCGACAGGCCGGGAGGCGCACTGACTTTTAGCGTACCACTCGGATTATCAAAGCTTTGTGAGATCAGTTCATCGGCGTAAGTTAGCTTACTGAGGATCTCACCAATATGTTGATAGTAGATCTGCCCTAACTCTGTAATACTGACGTGGCGAGTCGTTCGTTTGATCAGTTCGATCCCCAGTGACGCTTCCAGATCTTTAATTCGTCTTGATACAGAAGAAGCGGGCACCGAAAACTCCTCGGCAACAGCGCTGAAACTATTTAATTCAACAACACGCTTAAAATAGCGCAGTGCTCTGAGCTTATCCATTGTGATCCAAGATGCTTTTCTCTCAGACAATCTAGTTTATTTTTGTCTAAAAGACAAAACTGATTTGTGGCTGATACACTTTTTCGTAAGCCATCTTCGCGCAATAATATCTGAAATTTTCAGAGATACTTAGTTATTACTATGACAAAACAAGTGCTTATTATCAAATCGAGCCCGGCAAACGAATTTTCTGTATCCAGTGAGATCACTGATTATTTGCAATCACAATTGCAAAATAAGAATGAAAGCCTGGCTTTCACAGTACGCGATTTGAGCCAGACGCCTGCACCAGTTTATGATAATCAAATCCTCAATAGCTTTTATGGTGATCAGGATGCACTCACGGCAGAGCAAACTGCGGTTGCACAACCATCATTGCTTTATATCGATGAACTAAAACAGGCTGATATTATTGTCTTTGCGTCTCCTATGCATAACTTCAGTGTGACGAGTTTGATGAAAAATTACATCGATCAGATCTGTCGTTTTGGTTTGACCTTTTCTTATTCAGAGCAGGGTCCGAAGGGGTTATTGGAGGGTAAACAGGCCGTCATTATTGCCAGTGCGGGAGCTGATATGTCGATGCCAGAAATGCATGCCATGGATTTTCAGGTACCCTATCTCAAACAGGTGCTTGGCTTTATTGGTATTGCAGACATTGATGTGATCACCGCATATGGGATCAGCATGCCACACATTGGCAGTGAAGTGGCGACCAGGCAAGCGAAAGCTCAGGTGGATCACTGGGTGAATGCTGTCGCCTGAGTCCATATAAGCCAGCAATAATTATGTTAAATTAAACCTAGCTGGCTAATATCTGAGCATAGCTTAGTTTAAGCGCTTTGTTTGCTTTGCGCTTTGACGTATTTTTTTACTTTTTTCATGGCCATTTGGCGTTTGAGTGGCGACAGATAATCGATAAACAAGTTGCCCGACAAGTGATCGATTTCGTGCTGCATAACAATGGCCAGAAACTCATCGCTTTGCACTGTAACGGACTCTCCATTGCGGTCAAGTGCTGAGACTGTAACCTCAGTGTAGCGTTCAACATTGGCAAAATAATCAGGTACAGATAAGCACCCCTCCTGCCCCATTGCTTTGTTACTGCCACTTATTACTTCAGGATTGACGAGGATCAGTGGATCGTTGCGTTCGTCTGATATGTCAATGATCACAATCGCTTCTTCGCGGCCAACCTGAGTTGCTGCCAGTCCAATACCGTTGCTGGTTGCGTACAAGGTGTCGAGCATGTCGTCAATCAGGGTTTGAACTGACGCGATGTCGGTTACCGGTTTAGCTGCTACGCGTAATCTGGGATCAGGTGTGGTTAGAATTTCTAAAATTGCCATCTTATTATTGTTATATCTCTATGAAAAATAGCAGTTTAATACTTAATACAAGGTAAAGCTAGAGAAACGCAAGCGTATCGCTCACTGTTGATGGGCCTGGCGGTATTGCGAGGGAGATAGCGTTTCAAACTGGTTCCAGATACGACGAAAATGACGAGCACTGCTGTAGCCACAGGCATCAGCGATGGCCTCTATTTGGATATTACTCCTCGACAGGAGCGTTTTGGCATGAGCAACTTTAATAGCACTCACATATTCGCCAGGCGTGATCCCGAGATTTTGCTTGAACAACCTGCTCAGCTGGCGAACTGACAGATTGGCCGCATTTGCCAGAGTTTGCAGGCTGTGCGGATTATCTACCTGATTGCACACTAAATCTTGCACCTGATGCAAGGCTCGGTGCATATGGTTGCGATGACAAAGCCAGGGGCTAAGCTGAGGATCTTGTCCATTGCGACGAAAGTACACCAGCATCTCTTTGGCAACCCGGGCTGCAATGTGTTCACCGAATAACACTGAGACAAAGTGTAGTGTCATATCGATACCGGAACTGATGCCTGCACTACTGAATAGCTTACCATCCTGGACAAAAATACGATTGTCAGCAACTTTACTGGCTCTAAATGTGCTGCGAAAGCGCTCAATGAGCGCAAAGTGTGTGGTGCAGGCTTTATTTTCCATTAATCCGGCTTTGGCTGCCAGTACTGCCCCTGAGCAGATGGATAAGATATATGGGTCATATCTGGCCTGTGCCTTTAGCCATTGCTGGGTGCGTAAACCAGCCGGATTGTTATAGGTTGCAAAGGCGTCATTGCAGCCCGGTAATATGACCACGTCGGTTGCATCCAGCTTAGCAGGTAAGGGCTTGAGTTGATGCAATCTCAGGCCACCATCCATAATTTGCGTGTCTTCGGCACTGACATAATGTATGTCGATGGCCTGTCCTGCGCGCTGTGCCTCAAGCAACACTTGTAACGGTCCTGCCAGATCAAGGGGTAAGGTGTCATTGAGCAGTACAAAATAAAATTGTCTGGGTGTTGGCATGGTCATGTGTGTTTTTCCCGGTGGTTTTATGCCAGGTAGTCGCGTGTTCGATGAACGGTTGCAAACCGCTCTGCCAGTACCAGCTCTGTCCGGGTCTTTATGGCTTGTGCACTAAACTGTTTTCCACTGGGTTGATGTTGCATATCAAAGGTTAACGTGGCGTCAGTCACAAATTCAACGTCAAATCCCAGATCGCTGGCTATACGTGCCGTTGTTTCGCAGCACTGTTCTGTTCGAATACCTGAAATTACGACGCAGTCTATCTTAGCGCGCTTCAGCCATGTAGCCAATCCCGTATCGGTAAAGGCATTATGTACCGATTTATAAAAAGTTTTATCAAACTGAGTATCCAAAAATGCCATAGGTTTGACAAATCCCGACGCCGGGTTGAAGGGGCTGTCTGCAACATCTTCCCGACTATGAAGAATTTTGACTACTTTCCACTGGTTGCGCTGGAATGCCCCAATCAGCTGGGTCAAATTATGTTGAAAGTCGGGGATATCACGCACAGACCAGTAAGGGGTGTGATAGAAGGAATCCTGAGTGTCGATAACGAGTAGTGCTTTATTCATAAGTTGTTTTCCGTTTGTATATTGAGTGTGTTTGTTGAGATTAGTGTAGGGGCATTAGGGGCAGGAAAAGAGACGAATTATAGACATAGATAGGACCTATCTGGCCTTTAGTTGGAGGGGGGTCAGCTCAGGGGGCTGAACAAAAAAACAGTCTAGAGTTGACAGGTGTTTAAAATGTATATACGTTGTATATACATAGGGGCTTTTGAGATGCCCTCTTGCAGGAAGCAAAACATGGCGAACAACAAAGATGCACAATTGATTGTGCGTATTAATAAAGCGCAAAGAGATGAGTTTGTTGCCTTGTGCAATGAGCTGGACACGTCTTCTTCCCGCGAAATTAGAAAGTTTATTAAGCGGTTTGTGAAAAAACACAAGCCAGAGCAAGAGAAACCGGTCAAAGGAGATCAGGATGGCTAAGAAAGTTGATGTTAAAAAGCTAAAGAAAGAAGTACAGAAACGTACTGGTAAAATCGCAAAACATGAAGCGAAAATCAAAAAGCTGAAAAAAGCGATCAAAAAAGCGAATTAATCGCGTGAAAAGGCAACCACAGGTTGCCTTTTTCTTTGCCGTACTTTTTTGTAAAGCCCCTTTACACGCAGACATCCTCATTGGTAATCACTTGATGTAAATAGTCCTCTCAAGCCCTCGTTGATAATCAATAAAGTTAACTTCCTACTGGTTTATGAAGCTGTTAAGTTGCTGAGCGAGTTCAGTCAGATCAGTATCTATATTAAAACGTCCGCGCAGTTTGCCCTCTGGACCAATTAAATAAAGCATGGTGGAATGGGCAACCTGGTAATTGTCCGGCTTTGCGGTAACCTGAAATTGCGCCCCGAGACTGCGAGCCAGTAATTTCAGTTGTTCTCGGTGACCCGTAACCCCCATAAAGGAGTGACTAAAATAGCGTACATATTTATTGAGCGTAGGTGTTGAGTCTCGCTTCGGGTCGACGGATACAAACACATACGCAAATGTTCCTTCGGTGGAGCGTGTTGTTAAGTGTGTTTCCAGAGCTGCTAGCCGGGAAAGTGCCGTTGGGCAAATATCCGGACAGTGTGTGAACCCGAACATGACGATTGTCCATTGCCCAAGTAGTGCGTGCTGATCAAACGTGCCTTGTACACTGTGCAACTCAAAGGCGCTCAAGTGTCTCTCTGTTTTTTGCATGACTGGCTGCGTGACGACAGATTGAGCTGGTTGGGCGACCGGGAGCAGCATACCCAAGCCTAAGCCGATAAACAGCGTCGATAGGACTGCGTACTTGCTATGCATCAATTTGCTCCTTTTTTACCTGCCAGCACAGCCACAGTCCCAGCAAGGCGGGCAAGGTGACGCCCGCAAAATCAATGAGCAGAAAAATGGGCCCGCAGATCCCGACCAGCACTTCCCAAAAGTGAAATAACGCATGACAGCTTAACCACAAGGTAGGAAACAGCCATATCTGAAAACGGTAGCGAGTATAAAAAGCGCCGTAGCTAAATGCCCCGCCAATCAGCATATACAACATACCGATATCGCGAATAAAATGCTGATTATAAAAGCCCCGATCAGGCACACCGGGCACACTCCAATACCACTGCTGCGGGTAGAAGAGCATAAACACGCCATTTGCCAGCGCCGCCAGCCCCAGCAAGACAGCAATGGATGTGGTGATTTTCCCGCTCATAACATTACCCTGTGACTGCATTGTTTTTATCTGTTGGAGTCAGTGTTTGCTCGTTCACGACGACACGGCTGCACGCTTTGCCATGCCCCAGAGTATATTTAAGTGCCGGGTAGACACGACATGAGCTGATGCTAAAGGCAATGGCGATAAGTCCCTTATCTCCCCACTTTGAACGGATATGTGGACGAATATCATCGGCACAGGGATTGTGGGCCAGGACCAGGTCGGTAAACTCCACGATTTGCGTTAGTTCATCTGGCAGTGCTGCAAGGTCCTTGTTGATAATTGCACTGACCTGAGAGGCAGGCACGCCGGCTTCCAGTGCCATATTGACCAGCAGCTGAGTGCAGGGACCACAGTCGTCCCACAAAATGGCGCGTAATTTGGCTGCATACAAGGGGGCGGCAGGTAAACCGCCACGATAATCTGCCATAGACTGAAATTTCAGATATTTAAAAAAAGCGCTCAGATCCGCAGACAGCACATCCTGCATATAGGTGACATCGTAGTCGTACTTTTTCTGCATTGAAATGAGCATTTTGTTCAGTATGTATTTGATCATCGGATACCCCTTGTGGTTTGGTAATCTTGTTCAGGCGTTGTGATTAGTTGAGATTGCGCCTGCCTGGGGGTTTTTAGTGGCCCGAGTAGTAATACCAGACAGAGAGCAAGTAAGGCAGCAAAGGTGCTCAACATTGTGGTGAAGACATCGTTGCTGAGTAATGCGGAACCGAGGAGCGGCCCGGATGCCATCCCGACACTGGATACCACCGCTGATAAGGAAGCGAGTTGACCTGAGCTGTCCAGCTCAGCCGTTACTGCTAGCAAATAGGCGTGTACCGCTGGCCAGGCAAAAAACAGCAGTGCCAGTGCAAGCATGTAGATCAAGTCGAAGTGTGCAAAGCAAAGCAATAAGGCAGCTATGGCTGAAAGTGAAATACCGCCACTTAAGCACACTGCGCGGTGAGCCCTGTTTGGATTGAGTATGGGTAACAGCGCGCCACCTAGCCCCAGCAAGCCCGTCATTGCAATTGTCTGGCTGGTCTGTTGCTGCGACATCCCTGCCGCCAGCCCTATTTGGCCAGCATAGGCCCAGATCCCACTAGCGGCAATCAGATAGAGCAGCATCGCCAGTAGTAACTGGCTGCGCTTGGCTGATAGCTGCAAGCGTTGTGTCTGCTGTTTGGGATGATTTGCGGCTGGTAATGCGGGTAACAAGGGCAACAGTAACAGGGCCAGGCACACCAAACCCGCCATGGTGTAAAACACCGCGTAGTTACCCAGCAAGGTTTCAAGGTGTGGTATAGCATAGATAATCATTGAGCCGATGCTAAACTGAATCAACAGTAATGCGCCGAATGCTCTGTCGGGATTATTTAAACGCGCCAGTATGGCAAATGACACACCCACACTAAACCCGCCCAGTACACCAGCGATAAAGCGCCAGACCAACAAATCAGGGTAAGTGCTCCATGCCACTGTACAGAATTCCATTGCACACAGTGCGAGGAAGGTAATGAGTAAAGCTTGCTTCCAGGCAATATGGCGAACCACAAAGATGGCGCAGATACTGCCCAGTAATGCACCGTAGCCGTTGCTGGCTACCAGTGTGCCGGCTTGCTGTGGGGAAAAACCAATGCCGCCTGCCAGCGCATCCACGACTGCAGGTAAAAAGTTAAGGTAGGCCAGCCCGGCCATGGCAACGAATGCCAGGCAAAAATAACTGACCCATGAGTTTGCTGCACTGTTTGCAGTACGATTTAACATAGTCTGTCGCCTCCTGAGTATCTTTGCGGATACTTTAAGTGGCTGCGAGAGGTTGAAAAACCACAGTTCTGGCTATTTAGTCGTGAATACTATTCATGAATAATTGCTGATATAGTGCCAATATCTAAGGTGTTTACCCAAATCACAGGACTGACTTTTATGGATAAACTGAGATCGCTGACCTTGTTTCTGGCAACCTGTGAAGAGCAGAGTTTTGCGGCTGCGGCACGCGTTTGCAATACTGACCCCTCCACCATCAGTAAAGCCGTGAGCCGGCTGGAGGCTGAGCTCGGGGTGACTTTATTCCAGCGCTCTACCCGGCAACTGAAGATAACGGCGGCCGGGCGTCACTATGCACAAACCGTGCGTTCGAGCATTCAGGCACTGTCCAGCTGTGAAGACGAACTCAGGCAGCTCAATGATGCCCCCAGAGGGCGGTTACGCGTCAATTCTGCGGTGTGTTATGGTCATTTGTATCTACGCCCTTTGCTTAAAGCGTTTTGCCAGCGTTACCCGGAGATCACACTGGAACTATCCCTTGATGATATGCATGTGGATATTATCGAGCAGGACATTGATGTGGCATTGCGCACCGGCTTTGTCAAAGACAGCCGTCTGGTTGCGCGTTGTCTGAGCCCGATGGATTTTGTGGTCTGTGCGTCACCGGACTATCTTAAGCAGCACGGTACGCCTGTTAGTCTTGACGAATTCAACGAACATGCCTGGATAGGCTTTAAGATAAAAGAAACACAGCAGCTGCAACCGATTTTTTTGCCAGATGCAGGCGGTGTTTATCAACTCTGTGAGCTACACCGCACGCATATTACGGATGATGGTGAAGCCATGGCCCAATTGTGTGCTGATGGCTTCGGGTTCGCTCAGTTGCCGCACTTTCTCGCTAAAGCGGGACTCAAAAGCGGGGCTTTGGTATCGCTTTACCCCGCGTTCAGAGCACCTATGCCAGACAGCGGGGTGTTTGCGATTTATCCAAAACGTGCCTATTTGCCTGCCAGAGTACGGGTATTTCTGGATTTCCTGGTTACCGCTTTGGAGGCACAGCAAGAAACACCAACCCATACCTGGGCGCAGCACTGGCCACCGTGCGTGAAGTTTGTTCGATCAGCCGAATAAGGGCGCACAGTTGCCCTGTGAGCGGATCTCTTGAAGTTGCTGGTTTAGGTGGGTGTACATTCCTTCAAAGGCAAAATTGCCCATACTGATCCGTTTCACCTTGAGTGCACCAAGCGTGTCAAAATCGGCCAAATCTGGCATTGCCATGATATTCAGGGGCAATTGGCAAGTCTCTGTGATGGCCTGAATATCTGCTTGTTGGGTAATACAGGGTAAGAACAAACCATCGGCCCCCGCTTGCTGATATTTAGATGCCCGATGCAAGGCTTCCTCGCGCGCGTTGTCGAGACCCAGTAAGAAGGCATCGCAGCGAACATTAATAAATATGTCGGTCTGCTGGGCGGCCAACTCATGACGTACGGCCTTTAACCGCGCCGCGAATTCATCGGCATCGATTAAGGTGCGGGCTGTAGTTACCTGGCTGTCTTCGAGATTAACTCCGACCACACCCAGTTGCGCAAGTTGCTGAATGTGAGTTGCTATTATTTGTGGATCACGGCTGTAACCGGCCTCGATATCAACACTTAAAGGTAAGTCGATGGCACGGCTGATCCGAGTGACCATGAAAAGTAGTTCGTCGAAAGACATTTGTTCGCCATCTTCGTAGCCCAGTACGCTGGCAACGGCTGCGCTGGAAGTCCCCAGCGCCTGATATCCTGCTTCTTGTGCTGCTTTAGCACTGGCGGCGTCCCAGACATTGGCCAGTAAAAATGGGCTTGTTTGTTGATGTAATTGTTTGAATGCTTGCATATTATCTCGCTGATATTATCACTGTTTTGTGGTCACTATAGTGCGGCTACCCAGCTTTAAAGACCAACGATAAAAATCGACTTGTACTATAAGCTCAGCTTATAATACTGTCTGTCCTGGAATTCGGAAGTGCCCCTATCGTGTTCAAAAATATCAATTTGCTGGTGACATTTGAGTGTGCGGCAAGACATCAGAGTTATAGTCTGGCCGCCGCCGAGCTATGTATTTCACAGGCCGCAGTCAGTCAGCAAATGCGGATGCTGGAGCAGCAGCTGGGGCAACGGTTATTTGTACGAGTCGGCCGCCAAATGCAGTTGACTCAGGCCGGGTGTACGTTGGCAGAGCATACCGGGCCAGCTTTAACTATGATCGGTCATGGCATTAATAGCCTGCGTCAGGAAGAATTGGCGGGAGAGCTCAGCATTAGTTCTACGCAGGCATTTAATACCTTGTGGCTGATGCCCAGATTGCAGGAGTTCGCCAGTTTGTATCCACAGATCCGCATTCGCCTGCACTCTTCCGCGAGTTTTGAAGACTTGCGACACGCTCGCATTGATCTGGCGATCCGTTTCGGCACACAGGTCGAAAAGCACACCCCAACCACGCTGGCCTGTGAGTACTTTGGCACTTCACCTGTGTTACCCGTATGCTCTGCGCAGCTGGCATCGTCTTTACCGCTCAATACCCCGGCTGATCTGCTGGCTACCTGGTTGGTATCGCTGGAGCAGCCCGGTGCGTATGACTGGCCAAGCTGGTTTGAGGCGCAACAGGTAGCAGACTATGTGGATCACCCGCACTGGACCTATGTTAATAGCACGGATATGGCACTCAGCGCTGTGGCCAACGGCCATGGTGTTACCCTGGCTGTATCGTATCTGTTTCGCCGTCAGCTCGATAACGGTGAACTTGTTGTTCCGTTCCAACTTCCTCACCCTAACCCGGTGAAACGCTATCTGGTTTACGATCCCAACTCTGCCCGGATCGCTCGCTTACAAACATTTATGAACTGGTTAAAAGCGCAGGAGCTAAGATAATCATTATTTATATAACATGATGGAAAGCCTGGGAGGTCCGCATCTTTACCTCCCAACATTATTGGCTCAGAGCGGATAAACTTAGCAACGGCCATTGTAGTCGGCGTAAAAGGTAATCTTTTCTCCGATCTTATAAAGAGTTCCTGGTCCTGTGGGCTCATTCTCAATCGTATTATTTGCGCCTGTTTGCCAGTTGAATTTTCTTTGAACGGTTCCTTCATTGGAACTATCTTGATAGTTATGTAATTCCGTCATGAGTTGACTAACAAGGCTATGCAGTGACCCTGCCTGCTCCACACTGTGAGCACAATGTATGGTTTCAAACATCCATGCCCTTTGACGAAGTTCACTGATGATTGGTGTCAGGTTTGCCTTAGCTTCTACAATGTCACCTTGCTTGCCTTGGTGAGCCAGATGAGAAGCGGTTTTCCATAAAGAAAAGAATGGCTCTTCAAACTGTTTAACGGCTTGTTGACGGTACATAGTACTGGTTACCTCATTTGCTTCTTGTGTTGCCTGCCATGACATAATGGCTGCAAAAGCACTTAAAATAGTCGCCAAAGTCATTATTAAAGAATTTATTATTTTCATTGCGCGTTCCTTGATGATTTTTCGTGTTGTAGGCTTGATATCTTGTAATTTATATGTTTACAAAATATTAATTGGTTTTAGGTTAAAAGTAACTCTATAAGTTCTGATATAACTGAAAATAATATGATGTCATTATGGGAGTAGGTCTCATTGTTATTTTTGCATTTGTCTGACAGGGCATGGGAATGGGCTCTTTTATGGGGGTTAAATATGCTGCAAAGTGAGTGTTTTGGTACCGATACAATGTTTAACCCCTGTGCCATTTTATGGGTTGCCATGCTGTAGAGCTGTATCTCTATCGCACAACGTACTCTAACAAGTAAGGTGGACGCGCCCGACTTTATGCGGATGTTTAATGATTTTTCCTTTTTAAACTTTATCTCTTAATTCAATAGATTAGTTAGATTTTCATGCACTTTTTGGATGATGTGTGAACTGCTTTCCCAATCTATATTTCCATATTTATAGAAATATAGATTGATCTAATTTTATATTTCTATAATACTGGAAATATAAAATTAGATCAGGAGAGACGTATGTCACCAGAAATGCAGGTCATGCTTAAAGAAGCGGCCGATATGTTTGTGTTCCTTGCGCTGGAGTTAACCGTGTTATTTCTAGTCGTAAGCTATTTGGTGGGTGTGCTGCAGGAGTACATCACGCCTGAAAAGGTGAGGGAAAATCTGAGTGCCCGCAAAGGTAAGGGCTACATGATTGCGGCGTTGCTGGGAGCAATCACCCCGTTTTGTTCCTGCTCAACGATCCCGTTTTTAAAAGGGTTACTGCAGGCACGGGCCGGGTTTGGGCCCGTTACCGTTTTCTTATTTTCCAGTCCACTGTTGAACCCCATTGTTATTGGCTTATTGATTGTGACATTCGGCCTGGATGTGGCGGTGTTCTATTTTTCGGTTGCTCTGATCACGTCGGTCGTGTCGGGCTACTTGCTGGAGCGATTGGGGTTTGAGCGTTATGTTAGGGATGAAGCCTATCAGGCTGCGGTCAGTCAGTCTGCTTGCAAGGCTGGCCAGACGAGCAAAGAGACGCCGCTTAACCCGGAAAGTAGTCAATGTGGTGGTAAGAAAAATCCCGACAGAGACATAAAACAGGTAGAAAACCGCTGGTTGCGAATTTGGCGAACAACCTGGAAAGACTTCCTCGCTACCCTGCCCTATTTACTACTTGGTATCACCATAGGATCCTTCATATATGGCTTTGTGCCCACAGAGCTCATTGTTGACTATGCCGGTGAAAACAAATGGTATGCCATTCCACTTGCCGCAGTCATTGGTATTCCCTTGTATATCCGAGCTTCTGCAGTGATCCCTCTGAGTGCCGGTTTAGTGCAAAAAGGTATGGCACTGGGGTCGGTCATGGCGCTGATCATTGGCAGTGCTGGTGCCAGCCTGACCGAAGTTATCCTGCTTAAATCCATTTTCAAAACGCAGATGATCCTGGCATTTCTGGGTGTGGTACTCGGGATGGCGATGACTGCCGGGTACTTATATACCCTCATTTTTTAGCCGTTTATTTGTTTTTTAGAGGTTGGCAGGCTAAGCCGACCGCTTGAGTTAGATACGATTAATCTAGAGGTAATCTGATATGAAACCAATCAAAGAAGTCATTATTATTGGTGCCGGACCCATCGGCCTGGCTGCGGCTGCAAGACTGGTGGAAAAAGGGATCCGCCCCACCATAATTGAAAAAGGTGACACTGCTGGGGCTGCAATGTTGCAATGGGGACACGTTAGCCTGTTTACGCCCTGGTCCTATATGCTGGATGAGGCCGTGGTAAACCTGCTGGCGGAGCATGGCTGGTCTGGCGTAGACGCCAAAGTAACTCCTACTGGTCGGGAAGTCGTTGAGCACTACTTGCAACCTGCAGCGAAATTACCTGAACTGGCGGAGCATATCCGCTATGGAACCGAGGTCTTTGGTGTGTCTAAAGCCGGGGTCAGTAAGCATACTACGCAAGGTCGTGACAGTGCACGTTTTGTTGTGCATTGTCGAAATGAGTTAGGGATCCAGGTACTGCACAGTGATGCTGTGATTGATGCTTCCGGTACCTGGTCGAGTCCAAACCCGCTGGGGCTTGATGGTTTATCTGTGCCAGGTGAGTTGGCCAATCAGCAGAGTGTTTATTATGGTATCCCGGACATTCTGGGCACTCAGCGAAGCGATTTTGCAAGAAAACGCAACTTGGTGGTGGGTGCCGGCCACTCGGCAATGAATATCGCACTGGATTTACTTGAGCTGCAAGCGGCAGAGCCAGGTACCGAAGTGACCTGGGGCATGCGTAAAAACAACATCGATAAGCTGCTGGGCAAAGGCATCAACGACAAAGTGCCTGCGCGCCGGCAGCTCGGGCTGGCGGCCAAAAAGGCCATAGAAAATGATACACTAAAGCTGGTTTCTCAATTAGAGATCAAAGAAATTGTCCGGGCCGGGCATGGGCTGAATATCCGCGCTTTGGCGGGAGGAGCTGATATCGGGATACAGGTCGACAACATCATTGTTGCGACCGGCTTCAGGCCTGACCTGGAGATGTTGCGAGAATTAAGGCTGGATTTGGACCATGTTGTCGAAGCACCAATGCGGCTTGCACCATTGATTGACCCAAATTTGCATAGTTGTGGTTCAGTGCGTGCACACGGAGTTGATGAGTTGTCTCATGATGATGCGCACTTTTACATTGCGGGTATGAAATCCTATGGACGTGCCCCGACCTTCTTAATGCTCACCGGGTATGAGCAGGTGCGCTCGATTGTCGAATCTCTGGCGGGTAATGCAGAGGCCGCTCGCTCGTCTCAGTTGAGATTTCCTGGTGCACCAAAGGCGCAACAGGGCGCATGTTGTGGCTAGCTTGGCTCGCCCTGAGCGGTATCACATGTATTGCTGCAGCTGGGATCGTCTGACTGATTGACACAACACTCTTCTTGCAAGAATCCGATCAGCTCAATCAGTGCATCGTATTGAGGCACGCAGTAAAGTGTGCGGCTTTCTCGCCTTTGCTTGACCAGCCCCACTTTTACCAGCCGATTAATATGATGAGACAAAGTAGAACCCGGCACATCTAGCGCAGCCTGTATTTCGCCAACGGGTACGCCATGCGTGCCCCCTTTCACTAAATATCGGAAAATACTTAAGCGGGTGGTGTGTCCCAGTTCGGCGAGCTTATCTGCCGCAGATGCCAGTTCCATATCTTGCTCCTCATTCATATAATTCCATAATACTGGAAATATACGAATGAGGCAAAACGGCTTTTTCAGAGCTCGTCCTTTGCCTGTTATCACTCAGTTGTACGGATCTTTAAAACGTTACCCGAGCACCAATTTGTCTGGAGTCTCTTTGAGCTGAGAGGTCCCATATATCAACTCGCGGGGTGAGTTTTCAGCCCGCGAGTGTGTGATGCTGGAATGCACAAAGCTTAGGGTAAGGTAGCTATAGAGATCGTCTCCGCATTACTGTTGCCGGCAATGTCTGGCTGGTACATCATTTCAGCTCTGGCTGGCGGGGCGAGATAAAGGCCACTGGCCCGTACTTGTGCCAGATATTCAAATGTGGTGGTGCCGGCGCTGAGGTGGGCCTGATAAAAGGTGGCCTGTTGTGCACCCTGTTTGGTCTGTTGCAGATGCAGCGTGATATCAGCGTAATCTGTCTGTAACCAGTTTTTGTACTGGGTATAACGGTGTTCAGGGTTAAGTGCATGCAATCCGCCAGCCAGGGTATCGGTTAACAGTACATGTGCCCGGTCTTCGGCTGAAAAGACTTCCAGTGATACTTTGATCAGGTTGCCGGGTTTGAGTGCTTGCCCTGCAAATGGCTGCCAGCGATTGTTGTCGTACACCTGGTATCGACGTGTCACATCAAGTCCGCTATTTACCACAGTGGGAGACGCCAGTGGTTGGCGGCTCTGCACTGTTAGCCAATATGCTTCTTTCAGAGGTGAGTCAATATGATAGCTTTGCTCATTGTCCTGAGCTGAGTTGTGCTGTGTAATTGTCACGGGAACTGAACCGCTTTGGCGGTGGCCTTTCAGGGCGAGTGAGCAGATCCCATCTGTCAGTGTATTGCCAAAATGCCCTTGTCGATGTTGACGACTGATGGCCAGCTTGCTGAGCTGCGCGGTTAACGTCTTGCGCTCTGTGAGCATTAATGCAAGACACTGCTCCTGTGGTCCGGAGAGTGCGCTGAGGGTTTGATCCTGAAAGCCTTCATCCAGCAGCCGGGCAAGGGCTTTTTCCAGTTCAGGCTGGTTATAACCTGCGGCTTTCATTGCTAAGAGTTGTAGCAAATTACTGCGGGTACCAGATACGCCGAACATCTGTCGCCAGCTCAAAATTTGCTCGAGTGTCACCTGACCTTTCTGTGCCAGAGCCCACCACTGCCAGTCAGCACTGTCATCAATGAAATGGCGTCGATTGTGTGGGGCCCTTTGCAATGCTTTAAGCAGGTTAGCTGCCATCGATTCAAGAGTTTCTTGGTCGGTGTTGAGGTCGAAGTCGCTGCCACTCAGCCAGTGACTGACGAGCAGGGTGTACGCGCTCAGCATCGGGTCAGCGTTGCGGTTCGGATAATAGGCATACCCAATGTTATGATGCCAACTTAAATTCTCGGTTTCCCCTTTCGTTAAAGCGTGTTGCAGGGACGCTTTGCCATCAGGCCAAAGCTGACTGGCAAGGGGGTTTACACTGTAGCTTAAAGCTCTGGATAACGTTTGCTCCCAGCATTGATGTGGGTAATGCTGATGGTGTTGTGTCAAGGCTGACCAATTAGGCGCGAGCTGCTTAATGGGGTGTGCTTCGCCAGAGACAAGCGTTGCATCATCTGCCAGCGCAATGGTGTTTTGACGAGCCGGGTCGAGTAGCCAGCTTGCCTGAACAATACGACTATTGTCACTCACTTTAAAGGTAGAGAACCGAGGCTTGTTTAGGCGCCTGCTGTAAAGCTTCAGCGTGTACTCGCCGGGGTCTAATTTGGGAAGCGGCACATGCATGACTTGCTCCCCCTGACTGTTTAGCACAATACTTTGGCCAATGAGCGTTTGACCGTTCAGTGTGAGTTGCATTGTATCCTTTTGTGCTGTATTCGTTCGGTTTGCTGCTCTGACAGTGATGATGGCCTCATCACCCTGAATGAAATGTGTCGCATGTGTCACATGATACTCCAGCTGAGCATGGCTGGTCAGGGTGCCTGTATACGTCTGAGTATCCTGCGCATTCAGTGCAACAGCAAAGACACGCCAACGCCCGAGCAACTGAGGCAACGCCAGTGTGACGGTTTTTTCCTGATTAGCATTAAGTGATATAACAGGTTGCCATACAGACTGTGCCAGTGCATATGCTTGTGAATTATTGTCGGCCATACTCGAGCCGGTCATTCTCAGTGCCTCGTATTTAGCTCTGAGACTAGTCTGTTCCAGTTGCTGGGTTAGCTGGGGGTCAACCAGCCAGTTATTCAGATTGTAGTTGTTGACAATGCGGTGGTGATAGCGGCTCTGGTTAAACAACTCCGCCAGATGTATATCTGTGACCTCGTCATACGCGATGTTGAACAACGCATCATTGACCAGCCAGAGCTGAATGTCTGCATCCTGGTTGCTCGACAGGGTGATGTCCAGTTGGCCGCTGGCCGGCACTGCATCCGGGTGCGTCACCTCAAGTGATAAGCTTTGGGCTGGCAAAACGGCCACTGTGAGTCTGGCGAATTGGCCATGGATGCCTGGTTTATCTGGCATTGCAGGTGCAGAGCTTGCCAGCGTAAAGCGAGGCTGAGTTTGCCATTCGCTTAGTACTTGATTGGCTTTGTTTTGCCATTGTTGGCGTAACACGGCCCTTTGTTTGTCTGTATATGGCATTACTGCTGTTATCTCAAAACCGGGACGCCAGCTGTTTGGTATCGCCAATGTTAAGTCGTTGCTGCCCCGTTTGACAGCGAAGGTGTGTAATGCATGGTTCTCACCCGCAGTGACGAAAACCAGGGCTTCACCGTCTTGTGGAGCATCAAGTGAGAAAGCATACTCCTGTCCGGCAAGGACTTGTTTGTCACCAAATAAGGTTAGTTGATGTGCTGACGTATGCTCATCATTTGAGGGGCCGTGCCTGAATAAGTAACGCTGCCATAAGTAGTTTTGTTTTCCGCTGCGGATATCCAGCGAATAATAGCCCGACTGATCGTCTGGCAGGTCGCAGTATGCAGGCGTATGTACTTCACATAGCAAAACCTGCTCCGTGCGTTCTTTTCCGCTTTCACTGGTCGATACTTCCACATAGACGGCCGCCGGTACCGATAGCTGCGCACCGCCCTGATCAACAGCGATGATATGGACTTTATCGTCTGATTCTTTTAAGCCAATGTAATGTGCCCGCGACAGGTAGGTCAGTGCCTGATCGAAAAAGTGCATTTCGCCCTGTTCAGTGACCACTCTGCCAGACAATGCGAGTCGAACCAGCGGCATGGTCTCAGTGGGAGTAAAATGGGCAGATGCTCCTGGGCCGCCGGCACTTAATGCAACTGTGCGTTGATGTCGGTTGTCTGGAGCTTCTCTGCTGCTGCTAAATTCGTAATCTTGTGGCCAGTCGCTAGGTAAGTCTGAATAGCCAAAGCGGATAAACTGGTATTTTAATTCGCCACTGAGGTTGTCTGCTGTATAGCCGTTCATTGTTTTACCGCTGACTGAGATGGTCATTGGTTGGTCTTTATATGCCATGTCCGGGTGTTGCCAGCTCAATTCTACTTCAGGCGGAATGAACTCAAAGACAAGGAGGTCACCTAACGAATATGCCTCTCCTGCTACCTCGGCGCTTACCTGATAGATGCTCGCTTTGTCTAATCCCTTCGTGAGGTGAAATTGTCGTATGCCAAATTCAGATATCGACCTTTGCTCCAGTTGAACCGTATGGTCAGTGTCTCTGTCGCGCAGGATCAGGTCGACGTTATCTAGCAGAGGTTGCAGGCCATTCTGGGTGTGTTGATACAGCACAACACTCAAATCAATGGCAGAGCCTGGCTGGTAAATTGGCTGACTATTGAGCAGACTGCCCGTGATGGCCTTGGCTGGTTTTGGGGTGATCTTGGTTATGGCATGTGCTTCGCCTTTGCTGGCCCATAGCCAGCAGTCAAGGTCACTGTGTGGTAGTAATGATTGCCATGTACCATAACTTAGCGTCAACAAGCCATTAGATTCACTCTTTCCCAGCTGTTTAGGGGTGACGAATGACGGACAGGCGAGATAAACCTCAACGTCTGTCATTGGGACATCCGTATTAAATTCGCTGCTGCGAAGTGTGATGCCGGGTCCCTGATGTACTGTCAGGTTAAAATCGGAGGCGATCAGCGTGTGCTGATGCTGGCGCATTTCAACGTCGCTTGCATAAATGGAGGCTGTACTCGCACCTCGTAGATCGTAAAACAGGACCCCACTTTGGTCATTTAACCGGGCACTGACTGGCAAACGCGATTGGTGCAACTGATTGTCCATATGGCGTGATACATCGGGCACTTTGGTGAGCAGCGTGGTTTTGTCTTTTGTAGTCAGCCAGTGATGTAATTGCGTCAGAGTTTTTGCCGGGTAAAACTGAATTGAGAGATCCTGCGTATTGCGTGTCATCAGTGGTAACTCGGCGTGCGTATCTGCTTGGTATGCATCGCCAGATTGATCACTTATCTGCCAGTATGGACTATTGGGGGCTGTGCTAAAATGCAGCGTGGCAGCCCCTGAGAAGGCTTGCTTTGTTGAGTCAGAGCGCAATGCACTGAAGTTGAGTTGGTAGTCGGTATCTCCTTTGAGTGCGACCGGGTAGTAGTGGAGATCGTCACCTGGGTTTTCACGGGCACTGCCTGTGATGATAACTGGCTGGGTCGAAATAGATGGCGAAATCACAGACTCCATGAGCCAGAACTTATCTACTTTATGATTGAATCCGAATGCCAGAGATTCAGGAGCACAAGTAGCGATGTCGTCCAGGGAGAGTGCGTGATAGGTCTTGTACCAGAAGGAGTCAAACGGATAAGATTGCTCACAGAAAACACCCATAAATTTGGCCTCTGCGGGAGGTTGCGAAATCTGATCCTGGAACGGGATTGTTTGTGGTGCAGGTAATGCTATATGCGCTTCTGTTGGTCTAAAACCGGCAGGTAAGGTGACTTCCAGGCCGCCAGGTTGCAATGAGTCTGCAAAATCAAAGGTGAGCAAATAACCCCGATTATCACTGTACTCGCCATAGTGCCGTTTGCTTGGTGTCACTGGCTGACCATGGAGTGTAAAGGTCAGGGAGTGTGTGATGTCCCACACGGCACGCTTGTCTGTGTCGGTGGTTGCACGGTATCTCAGCTGAAGCTGTTTTTCCTGGTACTCATCAATATATAGGGGCCAGTTTGCACTATGCCACTGTGTTGTATAGTCCTCTTGTAATTGAGCGTGCAGACCGGGGAAATTTGCTTCAATACGGACTTCTAACGGCACATAGGCACTTATGCCGGCATATAAATCACAGCTGAGTTTGTTCAGCGATACAAAGCGCCAGCGGCACAGCTGTTTATACTTATCCGAAAGCCAGATGCGAGATAGCTGAGCATGGCTGGGTACCTGCCCCGGCTGGGCAACCTCTTCGTTAAACTGGATCAGAATTTGAGTCAGCTTGTTTTTGTGAGTATTAAAGCGGACATTCTCTACCTCTAGTGCCTGCGCCTGAAAAAGGCAGATGGCGAAGGTGAGCAACAACAGCGTGCTTCTTTGCAACATGTGTATTCCTTATTCTGAGTAGCTGGAAACTTGATCAAACCTATAACGCCTGCCAGCAGGAATTGGGGTGAAAAAGTGCAGTTTTAGGGTGATTATCAATCAAACCTTGATAATCTTTCAACCCGCAGCCAATTTATCGTTTGTATCTGAGGGCTTAAACTGATGTACATTCAGTTTGTCGTTTTCACAGGAAGATTATCTTCGTGGTTAAATCCAGTTTACTCAGCACGTTAATTATTTCGGCATGTTTTTTCTCTCACGCTTTAAAGGCTCAGGATACGAGTTCGGGTAGTAATGAGGTAACGATTATTAGCACCGAGCAAATTGAATGGGGTCATCTGAATCCGGCTCGGGGTGATAAGAGCCCGAGGGCTGCGAACTTGTGGGGAGACAGAACAAAACCTGGCGCGACTGGCATGTTGGTGAGATTTGAACCTGGCTTCTCGTCACCGCCTCATATTCATAATGTGTCTTATCGCGGTATTGTGATAGAAGGCCTGCTGCATAACGATGACCCTCAGGCCAAAGCGATGTGGATGCCACCGGGATCTTACTGGACTCAACCGGCTGGGGAAGATCATATTACGTCCGCCAATGCACCGGGCAATATGATTTACCTTGAAATAGACGAGGGTCCTTATTTGGTTAAGCCTTCTGCCGAACAATTTGATAATGGTGAGCGGCCTGTCAACCTTCACTATGCGAACCTGACCTGGCTGGACCAGCATACGTCAACACAGCTCAAGGGCGCAGATATTCAACTGGCAAACTTATGGCAGCAAGATCAGTTGACAGGCGTGTTGGTGAAATTACCGGCAAAATCAAAGGTGACCTTGTCCAGCTCGGGCACAGAATTTAAAGCGGTGGTGATCCAGGGGGCCATTACTGTCTTGCAGGCAAACACTCAGAAAAGCCCGGAGTTACGAGCAGGTAGTTATCTTGCCGCTCAGGGGGCTGTACAAATGGCGTTGAGTGCCAAGGCACCTGCCCTGCTTTACGTGAGGACAAACCAGGCATTTCACATGATACGTGAATAGGTCAGGTGTGTTCGAGAAAATTAGCCCGGCACAAAAAACCGGGCTGATTGTTTTAGGCTGGGTTGATCTCAGCTGCAATCACTGAAATCTCTACCAGCAAGGCGTCTCTAGCCATAGCCGCTTCTACACAAGCGCGGGCAGGTGCGTGGCCTTCAGGTACCCAGGCATCCCACACTTCGTTCATTTCACTGAAATACTGCATGTCTTTGATATAGATTGTGGCAGACAGGATATGCTCACGATCACTGCCAGCCTGAAGCAACAGCTCATCGACTTTCTCAAGCATAGTGGCGGTTTGTTCCTTAATGCCCTGCTCTGCGTCTTTACACACCTGACCACATAGATAGATGGTGCCATTGTGTTTGACGATGCGGCTCATGCGTTGTTTGGTATCAATTCTCTGTATCACGGGTGGTCCTTTATTCAATAAATAGTGGAACAAATAACAGGCTTTGATGGTATCACTGCCTGTTGCTCTGTGTAAGTGCTTTTGTCCCTTAATCCTCCAGCCTGTCTTTGCCAGATGTCCCCGAATTATTGCCTTAAAGCACCGATTGTTATTTCTGCCTGACGCCTAACATGGCATCCAACGTTGACCTGGTAGTGAACGTTATCTGAGGCGACATGATGTCGCGAATTTAAGTGTAATTTTTGAGGAGAATTTTATGTCTGGACTGGTATCTATGGCGCAGCAATTTAGTGGCTTACCTATGAAGTCGCTGATCGGTGGCCCACTGAAAGCTGCAACAGATGCAAATGGCATGATGGCACGTACGCAAACGCAGTTTATGCTTAGTACCTGCTTTGATAAATCAACCGGGGGGGCCCAGGGGAGTTCAAGTCAGCTCAAGCCAATTATGGTCGAGTTCACGCTGAGCCGTCCAGTGATCAAAGGCACAGCGACGTCTGAAGCGAATATCACGCTGAAGTTACCTTTGTTGACGTTGATCCCGCTTAACTCTCTGGCGGTGGATGATGTGAAAGTGCATTTCGAAATGGAAGTGTCCAGCTCAATGTCTAAGGACAATGAAAAGCAGTCTGAGCAGGAAACGGCGGCCAAAGCGGACATCACGGCAAAATACAATGCCGGCCTGTTCTCGGTAGAAGTCCATGGTTCTGTGTCGCACAGCAGTAAATCCAGTTCGAAACAACGTGAGCACTATGAGGCATCGAATAAAGCCAAGTATGAAGTGGATGTCCATGCTGGTCAGCTACCTTTGCCAACCGGTGTAACCACCATCATCAATGCCTTTACGAAGAACATCGACCCGATTATCGAAAAAGAGTAATCACCTGTAATAGCACCCAACCAGGGGAAGCCGTGTGCTTCCCTTTATTAACCGGATAAACACAAAGAGAATAACATGATCGAATTCCAATCACTCATGAAAGCGATCCATAAAGGGGTCAAAGATGCTGCTAAATCGGTTGAAGGCGAAACGCTGGATTTTGTGAAGCGCTTTTTTGATGAGCAAGATAATGGCAAAGGGAAAGCGCCCAGCTACTCACCCAAAACCTGCGCGATGGAGTTTCCCAGTCGCACAGAGCATGGCATAGACACAGTAAGTGCTGAGGTGCCTTTATTGGCGTTGGTGCCTATTTCTTCACCTCGTATCTCTGAAGTGAAATTTATTGCTGAGCTGGAGATCAGCAACAATGACCAAGATCAGCTGATGGTCGCGTTTGCCCGCAGCACAGCCAAAGCTGGTGGGCTGCGCAATAAGCTAATGGGCCAGCAGGATACTACTGAGAGCACGGCGAATGCGAGCCTGGAGATCACCTTGACTGGCAACGAACCGCCAGAAGGTCTGCAAAAACTGATTGAAGGATATGAGCGTGCACTCAGGGCGCAAATTCCAGGCTAAGCCACACAGTGTGAGGACTAAAGTATGAACAACAATATTGCGTCGCAATTTGCCGGTTTGCCCATGAAAGCACTGATCGGTGCTCCGCTCAAAGCAGCCACAGATGCCAATGCGATGATAGCAAATGCGCAAACTCAGTTTATTTTATCGACCTGCTTTGAAAAAGACAGCCATAACCACGGTCACCTGACGCCGGTGATGGTGACATTTACGCTGTCCCGTTCTGTACTGGAGAAGGACGGCAGCATCAGCAAAACCCCTTATGAGATGGAGATTTCAATCCCGCTGATGACGCTGATCCCGATCAACTCGCTGGCGATAGAGAAACTGAAAGTGTCTTTTAGTATGGAGGTGAAAAGCTCCAGAGAAATTAAAAAGCAGACATCACAGGAAAGCAAGCAGAGCCGCGCGCAGACTCGACAGCCCGAGCACGCGCATGAATTTGAAACAGAGCTACATGGCGCCTTGGCGAAATCTGGCAATCAGAGCCAGCAGCAATCAGGTTCGGCACATGCGAATTATGAGGTGATGCTCGAAGCGGGACAACTACCTCTGCCGCGTGGCATTACCACAATACTCGATATTTTCGCGAAAAACTTGACCCCTTTACCCCCTAAAAATGAGGATTAAACGATGAGTATAAAATCTAAAATTGACTGCCCTGAATGCGGCGTGCCTATCCATTTTGAATCCAGCCTGCTGTTGGCCGGTCAAGCGTTTTCCTGTTCTAACCCAAGTTGTGGGGTGACCATTTCACTGACTGCGACGGATAAAGAGGTGGTGTCTGATGCGTTTGATAAGTTTGAGCAGATGCGTAATCAAGCGACGCACCAGGCAGGTCGATACGATGCCTGAGCGGCGCGACTGTGACTAGCCCGGCAGTGTATCAACACGCCCGGGCTATGGTCTAGCTGTTAAGCGCCCGGACCACATTCCATACAATGCTGGATGATATCCGGACCAAATTTGAGTTTGGCGTTGAGGTTTCTCAATGCAGTACGCAGACCTTCTTCGATTACCGGGTGGTAGAAGGGCATATCCAGCATCTGAGGTACCGTCATTTTATTTTGTACAGCCCAGGCCAGCAGATGCGCCATATGTTCAGCTGACGGACCGATGAACTCTGCACCCAGGAACAGGCCACTGCCCTGCTCTGCATACAGATGCATATACCCTTTGTTTTTAAGCATCACTCGGCTACGGCCCTGATTCTCAAAGCTTACCTCACCAATTGCAAAGCAACCACATTTACCATATCGCTCATTGAGTTGCTTAAAACTCTCACCGACCATGGCGATTTGCGGATCACTGAATACTGCCGCAATGGGCGCGCGTCTCAGGCCGTTACGCACATCCGGGAATCGTCCGGCATTTTGACCAGCTATAGTGCCCTGATCGGCCGCTTCATGTAACAATGGGATCTGATTGCTGGCATCACCAGCGATAAAAATATGGCTGTCGCCACATTGCATCGTATAGGGGTCGGCAAGCGGTATGCCGCGCTCGTCCAGTTCAATGCCGGTGTTTTCAAGACCCAGTTTATCAACATTGGGTACCCTGCCCGTTGCCGCCAGTACGAAGTCAAACTGCTCTGTTTGTGGTTTACCCTCGCGGTCAACATAAGTCAGCTGTGCCTTATCACCAACTTGCTTCATATCAGATACTTTGGCATCGCTGTCGACATAAAACTCTTCTGCGAAAACGGTATTGGCATAGTCCTGGATCTGCGGATCAGTCAGTGGTCCAATATTGCCCCCAACGCCAAACAGCTTAACATTGACGCCCAGACGGTGCAGTGCTTGCCCCAATTCGAGACCGATAACGCCCGGACCAAACACGGCCACAGACTCAGGTAAATCCTGCCAGTCGAATACATCATCATTGATGATAAGCTTGTCGCCAAATGCCTGAAAAAAGCCCGGGACATTGGGTCTTGAGCCGGTAGCGATGACAAACCGTTTCGCAGTGATCACGGTATGGTCGTCGATTTGAATCCGGTTGGCATCTAAAAAGCGTGCATACCCTTTGATCCGGTCTTGCTCAGGCAGCTCATCCACGGCTTCAAGTACAAAACCAACAAACCGGTCGCGTTCGCTGCGCACCCGTGCCATCACGGCTTTACCATCGATTTCTGGCGCTGTGGTATTGACCCCAAACTTGGGTGCTTCGGTGACACTGTGTGCAGCTTCCGCTGCGGCAATCAACAACTTACTGGGCATGCAGCCGACCCGTGCGCAAGTCGTGCCATAAGCACCGGCTTCGATCATTAACACTTTGTCAGTAGATTGTTTGGCATTTCGATAGGCGCTAAGCCCGGCAGTGCCTGCACCAATGACGACGACGTCAGTTTCAAGTTGTTTCATGTTTTACCTCTGAGCAAGGGGAGTTGTGGGGCTGTTAAGCCCCTTTACACTGATATTGGCCTAATAAATAGGCCGCTACGGGCATTATGCGAAGTGCGCATCCAGGTCGTCTGAGCCGCCAATGTGTTTACCGCCAATGAACACCTGCGGCACAGTTTCACGGCCAGACAGTGCTTTAAGGCTGGTCAATGTGGCTTGTTGACCTAACACCAGTTCTTCATATACCAGACCTTTCTCATCAAGAAGTGCTTTCGCTTTGGCGCAGAAAGGACAACCAGGTTTGGTAATAATTGAAACAGGCTGAGGTTTAACCTGCTCTGGGTTGATGTATTCAAGCATAGTATCGGCATCTGATACTTCAAACGGGTCGCCCGGTACGTCTGGTTCAATGAACATTTTTTCAATAACGCCATCTTTAACCAGCATAGAGTAACGCCAGCTGCGCTTACCAAAGCCTAAGTCTTTTTTGTCAACCAACATACCCATGCCTTCAGAAAACTCGCCGTTTCCGTCCGGGATAAGTGTCACATTCTCAGCTTCCTGATCTTTGGCCCAGGCATTCATGACAAAGGTATCATTTACTGAAATACAGACGATGTCGTCGACACCATTTTGTTTGAATACGCCAGCCAGCTCGTTGTAACGTGGCAGGTGTGTAGATGAACAAGTTGGAGTAAAGGCGCCGGGTAGTGAGAAAACCACCACTGTTTTACCTTTGAACAGGTCATCTGTGCTGATATTTTTCCATTCGTCGTTTTCACGTACCGGGAAAGTTACCTGAGGAATTGTCTGACCTTCGATATTGTTTAACATACTGTTTGTCTCCTTTGATTTCGATGTAGCCATTATCAGGCGAATCGATTCATTTGTATAATGGGTTAAATTAATCAGTTCAATTGGAAAAATAGAATGAAAATCTCGCTCAGTGGGGTGCACTCATACGATGGTGCTTTTAGCCTAGTTCGAATTACTCTAAATTAAAACAGTAAAAAGGAAAAGGTAGCTGGGTTTAGTCGCCTGAGGGCGCTCGCGCAGTGAGAGGAAGTGTCAGTGTGACCCGCAGGCCGCCTAATGAACTGTGAGACAAGGACAGGTGTCCCTGGTGTAATTCTGTGAGTTTCTGACAGATTGACAACCCCAGACCAGAGCCACCCAGATCACGACTGCGGGATTTATCGCAGCGATAAAGTCGTTCGGTGAGGCGGGGCAAGTCTTCGTCACTGACACCCGGGCTGGAATCTTCAAAATGGCACTCTAGCTGTTCATCTTGTTGAGCAATGGTGACACTGACCTGACCGGGTTTGTTACTGTAATGGCAGCTGTTGCGTGCCAGGTTGTTGAAGATCTGATGCATCCGGTTTATATCGCAGGTAATGTCCAGTGAGTCTGGCAGTGTGTTTTGTGCATTGAGTGTCAGGTCGTTCTGTTCTATTAGTGGCTGGATTGCACTGAGTAACTCATCAAACAGCGCTTTTGCGGGTCGGGTTTGCAAATCCAGTTGCAGGCTGTGTGTGTCTGCCTGCGCCAGCTCGTAAATATCAGCAATGAGCGTATTTAACATAGACAAGCGGCTTTGCATCAGTGTGTAAGTGGCATCCGGGTCAGTAATTAAATTGTGTTGTAGTGCTTCTATATTGAGTTTGAGCACGGTCAGAGGGGTTCTTAGTTCGTGGGATACATCCGCCAATAACTGCTGCTTGAGTGTCAGCGCCTGGTTAAGTACTGCGGTTTCTTTTTCCATCACTTTACGTTTTTTCAGGTGATACAGATAAAACATCAGGAAAAAGTTTAACAGTACGATAATAGCAGCTGCCAGAGTAACACTTTGTAGTTTGTTTTGGCGCTTTTGTTCATCCAGTCCGCTTTGTAACTGGTTCACTTTGAGGGTCTCTAAATGGAGTTCAGCATCACGTTTTTTGGCTTCAAGGCGAGTCAGCCTCGACTGCTCTGTCTGTTGTTCAAGTAACTCTGTGGCCTGTGTCTGATAGTGCAGTGCTGATGCAAAGTCTTGTTGTTGCTGATAGGCAAACGCGAGCACTTTAGCGGCTTCCACCATAGTATTAGTTGGCTCGCCTTTGAAAAAAGGCATTAACTGTTCAATCGCCAGTTCTGGGTTCTTGTGACTCAATGCTCTGGCATACCAGACAAGATGTTGGCTGTGGAGTAGCTGATTATGAACCGGGTTGATTAAAGTCAGACCCTGGCCGATGAGATTCGCGGCCTGAGGGTAGTTACCTTTGGCCAATTCAACACGACCCAATCCGGCAATGGCCCAGCCCAGGTTGCGCTTATGGTCGATTGATTCACTGAGGACTTTTGCCTGTTCATATGCTTTATCGGCCGCAGTTAGATTGCTCAATTGGAGGTATTGCTCAGCGATCCGGATCTGGTTTTGTGCCATATAGAGGCGGTCATTGACCTGCTCGTCATAACGATATGATTGGGTGAAGGCGTCGAGTGCGGCCTGGTGATCACCAAAATCGACAAAGATGTCTGCCAGACCATAATAAGTTGCGGATAACATGGCTTCGTCCGGCACGCTTTGTTGCTGAAGCCAGTTAAGCTGGGCCTGACGACTTTCCAGTGCCCTGTCTAACTGGCCAAAGAGTTTGTATATCCTGGCTTCGGTATCAAAGGCCGCGTTGTGCAACGGGATATTATTGTCTAGTTCAGCATAGTGCTTTGCCAAAGCAATGTGTTCAATGGCGTTCAGATCCGGGCTGCCTTTTGCGACGGCATTGGCGGCCATACGATAGGCGTGGCTGAGCATGCGCCAGTCCTGAGTGCGGGAGAAAAACTCGCTGGCTTTGAGAAAGTGGGTTTGGGCACTTTGGTTGTGGCCCAGCCGAAAGGCCAGGTCGCCGTTTACCCAGTGGTATTTGCCTTGCATAGAATCGTCAGGGTGCGCGTTCAAATGCGTCGCGAGTGCATCAAGCCTGTGTTGTGCGCGCTCATACTCTCCCAGTCGTACCAAATGCAAAGCCGTACGATGCAGCACAAAGGTTCGCTGTTGTGCCGTGAGTGTTGATTGCGTGAGTAACGCCTCGCCTTCTTCCAGTGCAGCGCGAAAATTTTTCTTCCCTTTTAGGGGAAATTGTTGCTCATAGGTGGCAAAATCTACGCCGTGTGAGACCGAAGGCCACAGCACACAGAGTTGGGCTGCAAAGGTTAAGGCGAGTAAATTTTTCAAAATCAGCGTCCAAAAGTATGACACTGAATTTTATGTGCTATGAGAATAAACGCCTATCCAACTTTTCTATTAAATTGAATAATTCTTGCTTGCACAGTGCTCATTCTGGTTTCGGAAGTGGCCTGGAGGCACCCCATTCCACTTGTTAAACGCTCGAATAAAGGTATTGGCATCGCTAAAGCCCAGCAGAAAGGCGATTTCCTGCAAAGACATGCTGGAGCGACGCAGATACTGTCGGGCAAGGTCGGATCGCAGCGCGCTTAGTAGCGACTGAAAGTTTGCTGATTCCCCATCAAGTTTACGCTGTAATGTACGTTTACTGATCGCCAGCTTGGCCGCTACCTGCTCTGCGCTCACTTGCCCTGAGGGCAGTAATTCCATCAGCAGCGCTTTGACTTTTTGCGTCATGCTGGCGCTGGCATCGAGTTCAGCCAGACGCTGGGCCAGATCATTTTCAAAAAAAGACCACATCGCGGCGTTTTCAGTCATAAAGGGTCGCTGTGTGTCCGCCTGATGAAAACGTATCGCCACCTGATTGCTGAGTGTCAGACTGGTGCCAAAATAGTCTTCAAAATCAGCTATATTGTCGGGAAGCTGTGTCACATATAGGGTTTTGGGTATCACCTGTGTACGGGTTGCCAGGCGAGCAAGTTGGGTAAAAAAAGCCAGCTCACACAGGCCCAGGGATTTCGGCAGAGGTTTATCGTAGCCATAGCAATCCAGGCTGAGTAACAGGCCCTGCTTATCTTCGTGTACGTCCAGGGTCAGCGGCCCGATCAGGGGCTTGTAGCTGCTAAGACGGTGCATGGCTGCACTCAGATTGGCGCTGCACAGACAGGCAAAAATGGCTGGGTCGAAGGCTTCCACATTTAGATGCTGCGCTAACTTCAGCGGCAATGTTTCACCAAGCTGCGCTTCCATCGCATGCCACAGGTCAAAATACTGGGCTGCTGTCACTGAGGTAGGCAAGCTGTGCCACAGGTCGGCTGGTAGCTTTGCCTGTTTTAACAGCAGCGCCTGATCCAGGTTGAGATCTTTAAATAAGATCAGGCAATGTGGTGACAGGGTAAATTTTGCTGTTCGCTTCATTATTTTTCCATTGTGCGGCGTGACAATGCAAGTACCAGTCGGCGAGGTAGCAGAGGCACTATCCAGTTGAGCATAAAGTTTAACATAGGGTCATTAAAGGCCAAGAGTTTACCTTTTTGCATGGCCTGATAACCACATTTGGCGACTGATTGTGGACTTTTTCCTTGTTTAAAGACTGCAAGCTCTTCCAGATTACCGGTTTTGGCAAACTCGGTGGCAACCGGACCCGGGCATAGCGCCGTCACACTGATCCCATGATCGCCTAGTTCTTCTGCCAGTGCCTGAGAAAAAGAAGTCACAAACGCTTTGGTTGCGTAGTAAGTTGCCTGCAATGGCCCCGGAAGCAAGGAGACGGTGGACGAGACGTTCAGGATTTTACCATGTTTGCGGGCTGTCATATCCTGTACGAAGAGATGTGTGAGTGCGGTCAGGCTACTGATATTGACTTGGATCATGTCCAGATCAGCCTGTAAATCGCGTTCATGAAAAAAGCCATGGCCCCCAAATCCGGCGTTGTTGATCAGGATATCAATTTCGATATCCTGGCGTTTTGTTTCGTTGTAGATTGCTTGCGCTGACGTCGGGTCGGTGAGATCAGCCGTGATCACGCAAGCGTTGACACCATGGGTTTGTTCCAGCTCTTTTTTCAGGGCATTGAGCTTGTTTTCAGAGCGGGCGACCAGAACTAGGTCACCGCCCTGCTGGGCGTGTAAGCGCGCTAGTTCTAAACCAATACCAGAAGATGCGCCTGTGATCAGGGCTGTGTTTGCGTAAGTCATGAGGTCACCTTATTACCAGAAGTTATGCGCTCATTGTAGAAGCTGAACTCACATAATACACTGGCAAAAGGTGACACTTTGCTTGCAAAAGGTGCCGTTATAGGGGGTTAATCTCGAATATTGACTTCGCCACGGACCTTTTCGATGCGCTGACCGCCGGAGGAATCACCTGTGATGGTAAGGCCACCTGCCTGAATGACTTCAATGTCGCCGGAATCATCGTCGATGGTGACATGGCCTTTGATGTTTTGTAGCACCAGATTGCCACTGCCATCATTGACCTTGGCATTACCCTGTAAGTCCTGAACCCGCACAAATCCTGAGTCGTCGCGTAAATCAAGCGAATTACCGCCGCGGATCTCAAGGTTTCCGGAGCCATCTACAATGGTCAGGTCACCGCTCATATCGGTCAGACTGATGTTGCCTGATTCATCGTCCAGGGTAAGCGAACGTCCGCCAATGATTTGGATATCGCCGGAGCCGTCCTCAATATCCAGATCACCACGCACGTCGGTAATGTATACCTGGCCCGACGCGTCATCGAGTTTCAGCTGGCTGCCGCCCTGAATGGTAATGTCGCCTGAGCCATCTTCGATATCCAGCATGCCACTGACGCCACGGATAAGCATTTGCCCTGAGCCGTCATCAATTTTAACATTTGCTGCGCCATTGATGCTGATGTCGCCCGAGCCGTCTTCCAGTTCGATGTCTCCGGTCATGCCTGAGATAGCAATGTCGCCTGAGCTATCGTCAATGTCCAATGCAAGGCTATTAGGTACGCGGACAGTCAGATCAATTCTGGGGCTATTACCGCTGTACCAGACGATACCAACCCGGGCATTTTGTTTTGCGATCAGTCGTGCGTTGTTGCCGTCCTGCTCAAGCGTAAGCTGATAACTGTGATCTTTGTCTGTCAGTATTTTTGCATCAACTTCTATTTGTGAGAGGGTGTCGTCACCGATGATATCCAGTGAGCCTGAACTGGTATCTGCCATCAGGCTGTTCAAATTTGTGGCGTCCAGCGTCAGGGTTTTGTGCAGCTCCACGTCTGCCACTGTTTTACTGTGGCCATCAATATGAATCACACAACCACTGAGTGCGAGTGCTGCGAATAAGGGAGAAAGTTTTTTGATCATGGCGCAATTCCAATTTGTTATTTTTTTCATATGCCATGAACAAAGCAAAACAGATGCCAAGAATGTTAGTTATTATATATCAATGTATTATGTGTTTTTGACGTTCATTTGGTTGGACATATAGTGGCTTGATTTAGTGAAATTAACCAAATGTTGGTGTATCTATCTATTTGCTAAGCATGGCCTTGTCACGGGAATGTCAATTATTGCATCTAGTATTGGGTGTGTACCGAGTGGCGAATATTGACGAGCAGACCGATGTTAGATTCGATAGTGGCCCGGCCAACACAAGATAAACCGCATCGCACACACTCACAGGTGTCAGTGCCAGATTGTGCGCTCTTTTTGGGTGTTGGTGCGGCCAGTGCGGCAGAGCTTGGTAATGCTGCATGTGTGATTTGTTGTGAAGACACCCCCTGGTTACTCATTGATTGTGGCCACGACACCCTGGCGCGATTCAAACGCGCGTTTGGCTGCCACTCTTTACCTCAGGCCGTATTTATCACTCATCTGCACTACGATCATATTGGCGGCCTGGAACAGCTGTATTTTAAGGCGGCATTGAGCGGGCAAAAAGTACGTTTATATGTACCAGTTCAGCTTATTCAATCTTTGTGTGCGATGTTGGCCTACACTGGATTGGCTGAGCTACGCGAAGATATCTGGCATACGTTTGAGCTGCACCCGGTTGGTGAACACTTTTTCCATCAACAGCTTCGGCTGAACTGCTATCCGGTTCGCCATCAGGCGCCTGGCAGTGCGTTCTCTTTGCATCTTCCTGGGCGGTTTTTTTATAGTGGCGATACCCGCCCAATTCCCGAGCTACTGATCCATCACGTGACTCAGGGAGAAATCATTTTTCATGATTGTGTGGCGTCTGGTAATCCCAGTCATGCCGGGTTGGACGATTTGTTACGAGAGTATCCCCCAGCTATTTTGAACAGATTGTGTGTATACCATTATCATTCACAAGAGGATGTGCAGGCGTTTGATGATGCCGGCATTCGTTACGCTAAACCACAGCAACCCATTCCCTTGTGTTAAGCCCCTTTACAGTGTTGTGATGATATTACCAGTTTCACATATTACCAGTTCAATTTGAAGGAGCGCATTGACGCTAACGGCGTTAAAAATTTCTCATTTAGAACCTTATACCTTAGCCATAGATTCATATATTTTAGCCTGGTTATCGACACTCTTTTCTCGCCTCAAAATAGAACACTTAATTAAGCAACTTAGTATAATCTGATCTCGGCGAGCATCTCTTCTTCCTCTTCATCGAAGCCCGTTTCTGCAAAGCCAAAACTGCCATAAAAATCTTTGGCGACCGGATTGTCCGGTACATAACAGATGGCGATTTCTGTCACCTCTGGCTGGCTCCGGATCTCCTCCAGCGCCGCTTTTAGCGCTTGTCTGCCTATGCCCTGCTGTTGATAAGCTTTATCAATCATCAGACGCCAAATTGAAATGCGGTGCGGTTTTTCAGGAACCCACATCAGTAGCCCGACTTGTTTATCCTGATAGTTGATTGCACGTACTTCATACCCCGGATTATGGGCAGCTTCCAGTAAAGTCCATTCGTTGGGGGCCACCAACGGCTGTTGTGGTTCATGTAGCGCAAGGTCACCCAATTGTTCGAAATTTTCTTGCCACACAGTGCTTAGGTATACCTTTGGGAGAGGCGCTTCACGATGCCACTCCATCAGATAAGCGGTGTCGGTCCAGCGGCCTTTAAATTCAAAAGACATGTCACTGAGCAAACTGCGCATGCGTTCATTGCCTTCCACATAGACGGCAGAAATTATCTGACAATCAGACTTGGCTCTGAGCTGTGTGAGTAACTTTTTCAGGGCTTGCCTGGCAAATCCCTGACGACGGAAGCGCTTGTCTATTGTCAGCTGTGTGATGGTATATTCATGTTTTGTGCCCTCTGGTTCCATAGGGTGATACTGTATAAACCCGACCAGTGTTTGATGATGGTAGATCAGCTGGTTTCGGTAGTATGGAAAAAACGCTGATTCGGCCAGGGCTTCGGCTGGCGATGCGATAAAACTCAGGTCTTCAGGCAATAATTGTAGCGTAAATACATCACTGTAATTGTCTTTACTGGTTGCTTTTAATGTGATCATGGCATCTCCTTTTTTCCTTATATAGGTCCGAATTGGCGTAAACCCAACCTTTTTGTGTTTTTTTCATACAAGTGAGTGGGTTGGTTTAAGTCCTTGCATTATAAGGAATTGTATATATGTGTCGGACAATTGGCCTAGTTTTTAGGATAATATTTGCACTATTTTCTGGTGTTTTGGGTAATTTTTTGCTATCAATGTTACTACTTTTGGTTGTAGTGCATCTTCCTTTATTAATACTTTTGTGGTTTTTAGGTTGGGAAGAAGCATAGGAGAGTTGTTTATGTTGTTTTCACAATCAGACCGTACTGGCCAGAATCAGTGCTCACTGCTTTTCACAACGATTGCCACCATATTGTTGCTTGCTATCACACTTTGGCTAGCCTGAATGGTAAGATGCCATGGAGGGTATGAATGGCTATTGATCCGACAGATGTGACAAGGTCCCGCATCCTACGTTAATCACATGCTGCAACATGTTTCCTTACCATATAATCTGAATATATTTAGTTATATTTCCCGCAAAGTACGTTAAAATACCCTTTTATTTTGTCGCACCAGTCATTACGCTTAACCTGATTACGTGTCGTGTAAATGAGGTCTGGCTGGGCCCGGAAAGTAACTGTCAGTTGAAAGGAAAATTATGCAACTAGTTGATTTAAAACCAGATGATCCAAGTGTTAGAGAACTATTTGCAGAAATTGACCGCCTGATGAATACCCTCTACCCCATTGCCAGTGATCAGTCTTTGGCACTGGAAGAGCTCAATCAACCCAATGTACGTGCTGTGGGGCTACGAAACGAAGAAGGCATAGTGGCATGTGGCGCCATCGTTAAACAATTCGATAAAACCTTATACGGTGAAATAAAACGTTTGTATGTTAAACCTCAGTACCGGGGCAAAGGGTTGTCTAAGCGTATCATGCAAATCTTATTGCATTACGCAGGCGATGCACAAATTCCACTGATCCGCCTTGAAACTGGTGTGAAGCAGGAACAGGCAATTAACCTGTATGAAAGCCTTGGTTTTGACCGTTGTGAACGCTTCGGTCTGTACCGCGATAATCCGCTCAGTGTGTTTATGTCTTTGTCACTAAATAAAGAGTCAAACTAGGAATTTTCCTGATCCTTACGAGTAAAGTCGACTTTGCTGATATCTTGGTCTAATTTTTATTCTTATTATCGGTGAAGTTATACCAATTTGCTTAATTAAGCGTTCTATTTTGAGGCGAGAAAATAGGGTCGATAACCAGGCAAAAATTTTGCTATTTAGTTGTTCTAAATGAGAAATTTTTAACGCCGTTAGCGTCATATTTGCTTCGTCAAAATGAACTCGTATTAAGTGAAATTGGTATTAATATTAAGGAGAGACAGGTGAAAATACTGGTTGTTGATGATATGGCGTCAATGCGGCATGTGATGATAGGTATGCTCCGTCGGCTTGGTTTTACAGACATAGATGAAGCGACAGATGGCAAACGAGCACTGGAGTTGCTCGAGGCAAAACCCTACCAGTTAGTGATTTCCGACCTGAATATGCCACACATAGATGGACTGGCCTTACTTCACGAAATTCGTACCAGACCAGCACTAAAAAATCTCAAACTTGTGATGGTGACCTGTGAAAACGGTCGAGAGCGGGTACAGCAGGTGTTACTAGAAAAAGTGGATGGGTTTATTATTAAGCCATTCAGTATGGCAACATTGGAAAAGCAATTTAAAAAGCTGCACTTACTTGAGATCATTGAGTAGCGCTTTAAAAACGCCGTTTGTAAAGAAAAAGCCCTGTTATAACAGGGCTTTTTTGGTTTTACGGTTACTTGTCTGCATTAACCGGGAAGCCGCGATCTAACATTAGGGCTTCTACCGCCGCATCACGACCACGGAACTTGCGGTACGCCTCTGCCGGGTCCATTGCGTTACGTACAGAGAACAGGTAGTTCACCAGACGATCAGCGACTTCTTCGTCATAAAAGCCACCTGGTGCGCTGGCAAATGCCTGTGCTGCATCTGATGTCAGCACTTCGGCCCACAGGTAGCCGTAGTAGCCGGCTGAATAGCCTTCACCTGAGAAAACATGACCAAAGTGTGTGGTGCGGTGACGCATGACAATCTCTGATGGCATACCAATGGCAGCCAGTTGAGATTTTTCAAATTCAACCGGATCGCCAATCTGAGCTGGATCTGTGGTGTGGAACTTCATATCCATAATGGCTGATGCCAGGTATTCAGTGGTGGCGAAGCCCTGATTGAAGTTGGCTGCTTGCTTGATTTTATTCACCAGTGTTTTCGGCATTGGCTTACCCGTTTCATGGTGAACCAGGAAACGATCAATGACTTCATCGGTGACCAGCCAACGTTCCAGTAGCTGCGACTGGAATTCAGTGTAGTCACGTACGCCCGAGTTAGAGCCAGGGTATTTTACTTTAGAAGACAGAGAATGCAGCGCATGTCCGAACTCATGGAAATAGGTCACAGCATCGTTCCAGGAGATCAGGCTAGCCTGCCCTGCTGGTGCTTTGACGAAGTTTGAGTTGTTTGAGCTCAGTACGTTGGTTTTGCCATCAAAGGTGGTGTGGCCGCGGTATGAGGTTGCCCATGCACCTGAGCGCTTGCCCTGACGAGCGAATGGGTCTAAGTACCATAAGCCAATATGCTCACCGCTGGTTTTATCGGTGACTTCCCATACACGTACGTCTTCATGGAAGACAGGTACTGACCCTTCTGGCACTTCGGTAAATTCGAAGTTAAACAGGCGGCCCGCGACGTAGAACATAGCGTCACGTAGTTTGTCCAGCTGAAGGTATTGTTTAACTTCGTTAGAGTCCAGGTCGTACTTGGCTTTGCGCACTTTTTCAGAGTAAAAGCGGTAATCCCAAGGTTCAATCTTAATGTTGGCGCCTTCCTTATCTGCCAGCGCTTGCATGTCTGCCACTTCTTCTTTTACACGGGCAATTGCGGCTGGCCAGACTTTGTCCATCAGCTCCATCGCGTTTTTCGGATCTTTAGCCATGCGGTCTTCAAGACGCCATTGTGCGTAGTTTTCATAACCGAGGAGCTGCACTCGCTCGTGACGTAATGTCAGGATTTCATTAATGATGGCTTTGTTATTGTGTTCACCGGCATTATTGCCACGGCTGTAGTAGTTCTGCCACACCTGCTTACGTAGCTCACGTTCCGTGGAGTACATCAGGAATGGGTCCATGGAAGAGCGGGTATTGGTAACCGCATACATACCTGTTTTACCGCGTTCTTCAGCCGCTGCAGCCGCAGAGGTAATGTAGGACTGAGGCAGGCCAGAAAGTTGATCTTTCGTCAGATAAACGACATAGCCTTCTTCATCGGCAAGTACATTATTGGCAAAGTCTGCGTGTAGCTTTGATAAAGCGAGGTTAATTTCGGCGTAGCGATCAGCGGCTTCACCTTCTAATGTGGCACCGTTACGGGCAAAGCTGTTGTACTGTAGCCAGGTGATACGCTGTTCTTCAGCACTCAGTTGCTTAAACTCTTGGCTCTCATACACTGTTTTAACACGCTCAAATAACGCCTTGTTTTGGGTGATTTTAGAACGGTATTGAGCGTACTTAGCCATCAGGCCGCCCTGCATTTGGCGAAATTCAGGAGAGGAATTGTTGGCGCTCCAGATACCAAAGTAGGTAAAAAGGCGATCCAATGCCTGACCTGAACGCTCCATTGCAACGATAGTATTGTCGAACGTCGCTGGTGCGGTGTTGTTGGCAATCAGGTCAATTTCGCTTAAGTGATCAGCCAGCGCGATGTCCAGCGCTGGCTCAAGATCTGTCAGTTTTACTTTATCGAATTGAGGAACGCCCTGATAAGGACCGGTAAAAGGCTGTAAAAGCGGGTTTTGATATTGCTTTTCTGCAATTGTTGGCGTGGCTGTGCTGCTTTGCTGCGTGCTGCTACAACCTGCCAGACCGATCACGACGGCGGCGCTAAGTAGTGTTAGTTTGATTTTCAACATAGTTGGTTTTCGCTTGTTGGCATTTTATTGCCAAGCATACTAAAAGACAAATTCATGAAAGTGCAATCAGATCTCGATTAATCGCCAAAATCAAAGTGTAAATAGATATGAATGGCTAAGATCTGCGCTACACTAAGGGAGCTCAAAAACTTCCTTATTCTGGATCATTCAATGGAAATCGGTATTTTTATTTACGATGGCGTTGAAGTCTTGGACTTTAGCGGCCCATTTGAAGTGTTCAGCACGGCTGCTCGTTTTGTAGACGAGCCCGTAAACGTCAGCCTGATTGCACCCAGTCATGCACCCGTCAGTTGCCGTGGTGGTTTGTCTGTAAACCCGCATTACAGCATTCACGGTCATCCCAGATTTGATTTACTGATTGTTGCAGGTGGGCAGCATCAGCATGTACTCAGCAATACCTCTGTGTTGGCCTGGCTGGCTGAAACAGCGACGCATACCCGTCGCTGTGCATCAGTGTGCACTGGGGTCTTTTTGTTTGCCGAAGCTGGGCTAATTGACGGTAAATCAGTGACCACGCATTGGGATGATTTGGCACGGTTGCAATCCAGTTATCCGCACCTGAAAGTGTGTGAGGATAAACGGTTTGTCATGGATCAGAATTTTACCAGCTCTGCGGGAGTGTCAGCAGGTATCGACATGAGCCTTGAGCTGGTAAAGCTGCACTTTGGCAAATCATTGGCGATTAAAACGGCCCGCCAAATGGACTATAACTGGCTCTAAAGTGCCATTGATAAAGCGGTGTCGTAAATCCAGTGAATGACGGGCCCTGTTGCTTTGTCTCTGCGCCTGACCAGACCCATGTCTACGGTCAGAGAGCCAGGAATATGTCGGGTGGAAAGCGTGACAACCGCTTCGTTAAACCAGTGAGACTTTACGACATGCTCAGGCACCAGTGCCCAACCAACACCTCTTAAAACCAGGCCTGCAATATAGTAATAGCTGTCTACATGCCAGTGAAAAGAAGAAATAGCCTGAGACTGGCTGTGGCCTATGCGGTCTCGGATCACTAGCTGCCGATGCTGATTTAATTGTTCTACGGTTGGCTGAGAGTGTGATGCCAGCGGGTGATGAGGGGCGACTATCAGGCGCTGCTCAAAGCTGCCAAGCGGCGTAAAATCGAGACTTTGTGAAAGAGGCTTTTGATGAAATAAAATGCCCAGATCGGCTTTTTGTTCATCAACCCAGCCCGCAATATCATCCTGTGAACCGTTTAATATAGATAGTTTCAGGAGAGGAAACTGATGTGACAGTTGTTCAAACAGGGTTTCAAAGGCATTGATGGGAACAGCCTCATCCATGGCGACGGTCAGAGATACTTCCTCTCCGCAGCTCATAGAGAGCGCCCTGGACTGTAACCGCTGGCATTGCATAAGCACCGCTTCTGCCTCCGCGAACAGGTCATGCCCCGCGGCATTTAACACCGGCAATCGAGCTGAGCGGTCAAATAACTCAAAACCCAGATCGGTTTCCAAGTTGGCTATAGCTGTGCTGATCCGGGACTGGGCTTTACCCAGTTTTCGGGCGGCTGCAGAAAATGACCCCGTTCTTGCGGCAGTCACAAAGGCTTCCAGTTGATCGAGTGTCCAGTGCATAAAGGCTCCAAAGTATCCGAAAAGCGGATAGTAACTAACTTTCTTTCATCCGATAGTTAAGCATAATAGCGGGTATTCGCAATGAGCGGGGAGTTTTATGCAAACGCACGATGTTGAGCTGACAGAGCTCAGTCAAAATCACAAAGGTCCGGCGAACAAGCACAAAGATTCGGTGATCCGAACATTTTGGCGTTACACCATACCGGCTATCGCAGCTATGATGGTGAACGGGCTGTATCAGGTTGTTGATGGGGTATTCGTTGGCCATTTTATTGGGGCCGATGGTTTGGCTGCGGTGAATATCGCCTGGCCTGTAGTGGGCCTGATAGCGGGCCTGGGTGCACTGGTAGGCATAGGTGCGGGGAGCCTTTTGTCCTTGTTTCGAGGTGCCAAAAACAGCGTTCAGGCGCATGCTGTGCTGGCAACCAGTATCTGGTTACTGCTGATACTGGCAGCGATAACCAGTTTAGGTTTGTATGCTAGTGGCAGTTTGTTGCTTGATTTGCAGGGCGCCAGTGGAGAGGTACTTAAGTTCGGTTACAGCTATTTGTCGGTATTTGGCTGGGGGGCGTTAGCGACCATGGCTGCAGGCGCCTTGCCCATGTTGATCCGCAATGATGGCAGTCCGGGCGTGGCTACGTGGTTATTAATCCTCGGTGCACTGACCAATATTGTACTGGATTATGTGTTTATCGTGTTATTGCAATGGCAGCTTGCTGGCGCAGCCTGGGCCAGTGTGGTTTCGCAATCTCTGGTCGGCATACTGGCGCTCAGTTATTTTTGCTCATCAAAAGCGGGTATCGGACTGCGCTTAAGCAGGCTAACTTTTTCTTTGAAACTGGCGAGGCGCGCTCTGATCCAAGGGGCATCCGGGTTGGTGATGTTTTTGTATTTTGCTTTTATTACTGCGCTGCACAACAAACAGTTACTGACTTATGGTGAGCCGCTACACGTCGCTGCTTTTGCGCTCATTGGTTATATTGGGGTGATCTATTACTTCTTTGCTGAAGGGGTTGCCAGTGGTATGCAACCACCGGTGAGTTATTATTATGGTGCAGGACAAATACAAAAGATCCGCGCAACCCTTAAGCTGGCATGCCAGGTGAGTTTGTCGGTTGGTCTCGTTATTGTGCTGTGCCTGAACGTGTTTCCCGAAGCGATCGTGTCCTTCTTTACTCAGGAGCAAGCACTACTCAATGAGGCGCAACGTGGTGCACGTTTGCATTTGTCTATGGTGTTTCTGGATGGGTTTATTTTTCTTGCTGCCATGTATTATGTAGCACTGGATCAGGGGGGAAAATCTCTTCTGATCTCACTGGGGAACATGGCCATTCAGGTACCATTTTTATATATGCTGCCACATCAGTTTGGCGTAGATGGAGTATGGTTATCAGTGCCAGTGTCAAACTTGGTGCTAACCTTGATTGTGGCACCTGTGTTGTGGCGGGATTTATCGCGATTAAAACAGGTCACAGAGGTCCGCGGTTAGTATATAAAAAGGGGGGATGGAAACCCCCTTTACACATCATAACAACCGCTTGGTTGGAATATATTGGCGGGCTGTGATTAGACTGATAACCACCAGGGTCACAATCACACCGGCTAAGCTTGCTGCAATGAGTGTCAGGCTGGGAGAAAATACCATTAATGTGTCGAGCCACGGCCAGCTCAAGCTTATCGCGATCACTGCAAGTGTAAGGCTGAGCAATGCGGGCTGCAAAAATGCACGGATCCTTGCCAACAATACCTGACGACGTTTTGCTCCCAGCATCAAATGAACTTTGACTACCCCTTGCTGAAGATAAGCTGCGTAGCTTTGCAGGCTGTATACGCCATAAGCAGTAATGATTAGGATCAGCAGATTGATAAAGACCAGCAGCCAGGTTGTAATACGCCGATATTGATGGGCGTGTGCAACTTCTTCTTCCAATGCGCGCCACTGGGTTAGCACAAATTGCGGATGCTGTTGTTTTAACCGCGCACTGAGTTGTGTTTTGCTCAAGGTCACCCCTGGTGCAAGTTTAACCAGCAGGTAAGTCGCTGAGCCAAAGTTAGGTAGGTAAATGCGTGCCGGTGAAATAGGCTTTCCGGGCAATTGCAGGTCTTCGATGACCGCGATAATGCGTTGTGCTTGTACACCATCAATTTTCAGCGTCTTATTCAGCACTTCACCACCCAGTTGACGGGCGAATGTGCGATTGACTATTACTACGGGGCGTTGCTCCTCGATGTCTTGTGCGGTGAAGGTCCGCCCTCCAATAAGCTTTTGTGCCAGTACTCTAAAGTAATCCTGATCCACATTACGGTGAAATGGCAGATAACGGGTATCGTTCCAGGATGCAGTGACATTAAACTGGAAGTCATCTTTAAGTGGGGTGCGGGCGAAACTGGCTGCTATTACACCAGGCTCTTGCAGCAAAGAGTGTTTAAACGCTTTTGCCATTGGTGCATAAGCTGACCAGCCCTGCCAGTCAAGAGTGGCAACATTGAACTCCAGTTCATAGATCTGTTGGGTGTCGAATCCCAGCGGGTGAGTTAGCTGCTTCAGGTTGTCCCTAACGAGCTGAGTACACGCCAAAACTGCCAGGGAAACTAACAATACCTGAGACGCAACAAAGCGCCTGATTGTTGTTTGCGATAGTTGTGCAGCCTGGCCTTTGCCGCTGCGTTTGAGGCTGTTCAGTAACTTTTCTGGCTGGCAATGTTTGTGGCTTAAGATCATAAACAAAGCCAGGATTACACTCCCCAGCAGGCATGCCAGCGATACGATCTGCCAGTTAACGGTCAGCTGTTCACCTTGATAAATGAACTGTGATAACCATTTACTGCTATAGGTTAGTGCCTGATGCGTTAGTCCCAGGGCGAGCGCCAGTGACGGGGCTATTAATAAAGTCAGCTGGCACAATAAGGTATTGCGCAACGTTGTGTATTTTGCGCCAACCACAGAACGCACAGCCAGCTGATGCCGACTTTGCAGAATCTGGAGCAAAAATAGTTGCGCCAGATTCAGGCTTGCCAGAAACAATAACGCCAGCGTACAGGCAAAGACAATAAAAATAACCGGATGGTCACCACGCAATGCAGCTTTCAGGGGGTGTCCGGTTAGACGAGATTGCCAGTCCCTCAGTTGTGCAGGTGCATGCAAGGCTGCTGATCCATTTACTTTGGCTTGTAAGCCAACAAGTTGCGTTTGAGGTGTCGGCGTACGCAACAGGACTCGAATGTTCGGATCAGGGCTTTGCCAGTACTCTTTATATTCAGAGTTGTTGAAACGCCAGGGCAGCCAAAGCTCTGGCTGCCAGCCAGGTTTTAATAGTTCGGGCGGATGATATTTTGAGTCAACAACGCCCTGTATAGGGTGACGTATCCCATTGATATTGAGATGGTGCTTTAATATGTCTGGTGTCCCACCGAAAGCGGTTTGCCACAGGGCATGGCTGATCACAGCACCCTGTGGCTGAGTGTCTGGCGCAGCTAACAACGCATTGCTGTGACCATGAATGAGTTCAGCTCCCAGCATCGTTTGCCAGTCGCCACTGACGTAAGCGGTTTTAATTTTCTCCTGATAGGCAGTGTTCAGGGGCACCTCTTCGGCATAGTAAAGGGCTAGCAATGCTTCATTGTCTGATGCCGAAGAAGGCTGACTTATCGCATCTAACAGCTGCGTGAGTGCGGGATAAGGCCAGCCCTGATCATTCAGTCCAGCGGCACTGGCCTGACGGTGATGACCCAGCAGATGTACCTGCTGTGGCTGGGGGTAGGGGAGCGGCTTAAACCAAATGTGGTAGAGCACAGCAGCAACACAGAGCACGGCACTGAGAGTTAGTGTCAGCAGGACAAACATGCTCAATGCCCAACGTGCTTGCTTGCGCAGTTGCATAAGCGCTGGCTGAAAACAGGTGAACCAGATAAAGTCGCGATAACGCTGTGACATGGTCAACATCCTTTTAATGATCCGTGATGAGGGTTGAGTCTACAGCAAAGAATGAACCAGAAAAATTGTATAATGATAACAATTGGTTATATATTTCATGCTGCTATCAATCGCAAAAGCGGACCCAAAGTCCGGAATTGTCGTGTTGCCATTGTTCAATCTGGCTGGGAGAAAATAGTGAAAATACCTAAATTACGTGCCGTATTGCTGCCGATGGTAATGGCCTTGACCGCGGCTTGCCAAAATACGCAGAGCGAACGTCATCTGACACAGTTTAAGCGTAGCGCAGAGCAGGCTTGTTATGACAGGGACACCCAATCTTATACTTTCGTGGTGGATGCCCATGCCCACTTCCGCCCTTTCGGTGGAGAGGCCGTTCCTTATCCTGAATTGATCAGCTATTTTCAGCCAGCTGGCGTGTTATTTGTGAATGCCTTTGGGATTGGACAAATGTTTAGCGCACAAAGTGGTTGTCAGCGCTTTTCGGTGTGTCCGGCGGGTGAAATTAAGCCGACCATAAGAAATGATGTGATCAATGCATCCAACGCGTTATTGTATCCTAATGAGGAAGTCCACCTGACTCTGTCGATGAGCTTTGCTGACCTTAGTGAGCCGCAGCATATAGCGCAACAAATGGCACTGCTGGACGAGGAGTTTGGGCCTGCTTTTACCTGGATGGGGGAGGTGAATCTGGTAAAACAAGCCTTGTTCGCTCATTCGCACCGGGCAACGCCGCCACAGCGAATTGATGACTGGGCGCCCTTTATGGCCAGACTCAGAGGGCCTGGAGGGGGCAGGGCACCTATGCCTTTGTCAATTCATGCTGATATCGGCTCAGATCAGGCGCCAACCAAGTATTTGCATCTGATGGAGAGTGTGCTGGCCCGTTACCCGGAAAATCCGATCGTCTGGGTTCATATGGGGTTGTCTCGGGAGCAAACCAGGTTGGATCCGCAGTTACATATTGCGATTTTATCCCGGTTGTTGGATACCTACCCTAATCTGATGCTGGATATTTCATGGCGAGTTTTATATGAGGCATATTTTCGTCATGCGGCAATACGTGAGCAGTATGTGGCGTTTTTCAATCGTTATCCAAAACGTATTTTGACTGGCAGTGATATTGTGGCAGCAAAAGGCTATCAGCAAAGGGATTACAAGCGTGAAGTTGAGATCAATAGCCGCATTAATCAGTACCTGGATGATGAAGCCTTTCGATATATCGCGTTGGGGCAAAACTACTTTGATTTAATGAAGCTGGATTACCAGGCTCCTGAGGTATGCAAGTAGCGCAATGTAATCGTTGACAGGCCTTGTGTGGCAAGGCCTGCTGTAAGCTTGCTCACAGGCTTTGTAGTTGCTTTAAAGCGATGTCGAGAATAACGTCTTTACTCTGATCATGGTTTTTTTGTTCTATGACTTGATCTGGCATAAAGGCTTCTCGCGGTGTTCCGTTGATATGGAAGAGCTTTTCTCTGGGTAACAGGTAGTTAAGCTGGCTATGTGGCAGAGTTTCACTGTATATGGCACCCAGTAGCTGGGACATCTGAGTGCCAATAACCGTCGCCCGGCCCATGCCATGCAAGCCTATGGTCAGGCCCTCTCCCATGCTGCCAGTCCACTTATTACAAAGTACAATTAAGGGTTTGTCGTACTGAAAGTCTCCCCGTGGAAACACAAATTCCTGCCAGGCGCGTTTCACGCCAAACTCGCGCTCGATGGATACCAGCTCATGGGTTTGATAGGGCTGACGAACATTTATAAAGCGGCTCATAATGCCTCTTGCTACCTCTGTGTTGCCGCCGCTGGGTGTGTGACGTAAATCGAGGATCATCGCCTGAGTATCTTGCAACTGATGCATGGCGTCATCAAAAGCCTGGATCAGCGCGTTATTGCCCAGGCTATTTTCCGGGCGGATATAGCCAACGGCTCCAAATCGCTTTTGCGTGAGTAACGGCTTTTCTGCTATCACCTCCTGTACAATAGCTTCAATATCCAGCAGTTTTATCTCGGTCTTACCACGCCAGTGGACTTCCAGGGAGAGCCGTTGCTGACGCTTACCTGTGAGTAATCGGTTAAGTGTCCAACTCCTTGCCTCATCAAAACCAGAAACGTTGGCTTGCTCTATGGCTTGCTCAACAGGTACCCCATTCAGACGCAGCACCTGCATGCCTGCCCGAAAGCCTTGCTGGTAGGCAGGTCCCATAAATGGCACTTCAGTCAGTATGGCTTTTCCATTGTGCCAGTGTGCCCACAGGCCACTGGCTGTGGGCATAGGTAAGTAATAGTCTTTGGGTCTGGGCGTTACATCGGCATGATGATCATACCAGTGCTCCAGGCAGTGATTAAGTCGTCTCGAGAGCTGCATCTTGTCTTTGAGTTCAGTACTTTGCTGGCGAACACATTGCTCAAAGGTAGCAAAGTCAGTCTGCTTCTCATCGCGGTAAGCGTAGCCTAGCCGGACATAATCAATAAAGCTTTGTAGATCCTGTTGTATTTGATTTGGCGTCAGGAGATTTTGCTTGTCATCTATTTTGGCCGTGGCGTGACTCATGCCACTGGCTGCCAGAAGTGTTGCGACGAGTAGTAAACGCATGGCTATCCTTAATTCTTGTTGGTGTTATGGTTGGGGCGTACCAGTTGCTCTTCGTGTTCGTCCTGCATTTGCATGTAATCTTGCTCTGACAGCTCAGCGTTTTGAAATCGACGCTCCAGGATCAGTATTTGCTTGATATAGCGCATGCTGGCAATAAAAGTTTCAGGTGCAACCTTTTGGGAGCGCTGCAAGATGATCAGGTGCTCATTGAGTTCGCTTAACCCTTCCATGGAAAGGTTTTTGCTTACCAGATTCTGGGTGAGCATATTATCCAGGTATTGGGGGTAAACGAGTGGGTTACGGGTAAAAAACGCTTGTTTTTCGCCATATTTATCGATGTTCTGCTGATAGGCCTCATGAAGGCTGATACTGTATTCCAGACTTTCCTCAACGACGGCTTCTGCAGCATGGAGCACCTTAATCAAGTCTTTGACTTCTTTTCGATCTGCGTCGTAGTTGCTGATCGCAATTGCCAGCAGTACACCGACTAAGGTGGCAACCAGGGTCAGAATAAAATTACAGGCTACCTCATAACGGTGTGTGAAGGCCTTGAAAGACGGGGTAAACAGTAAAGCGCTGAGCGCCAGCAGTGCAATGGTCAGTATGATGTACAACATGATTGGGTATTTTTTATTGTTATATAACTAAGGTATTGATTTTATAGCTATCATGCAACTAAAAAGCGAAAAGAGGGTGAAGTTTGCTTGCAGCTTCACCCTGGTTTAAGCCTATAAGCGCTGTGGTGGTGCCTTGTGAGCGTGTGTATTCAGCCACTCGACCAGTGTGGCTAGTGCACCTGGTGCAAAATCATCTTCAGTTAAATACAGTGCTGCTCGCATCGGCAGCTCGGTTTTAAGCAGGCTGTGGGAGGCATTGCTGATCACCTTTTGAGTCAGTTTGTCTGGTGCTCCTACGGTATTAGTAAATACCTGCTGGCTATGTTCAATATCAACCCGGATATCTGAATCACCAAACAGCGCCAGCATTGGAAAGTGGATCTGAGCAAATCCAAGACTGACGTCGGAGTCGATATTCGCACGTACAAAGCGAAAGCGTGCTTCATCCTCCAATGGTTGTGTCATAAATGGATGTAAGTGTAGGTCACTGCCCAGGTAGTCGTTAAATCCGGCTTTAATGAGCTGATACTCCAGCTCGTTGAGCTCTTCAATCTCTTGCCAGACGGCGGTGTCGTCAGGGGGAATTTGCTCTTCCTCTATCAGGCGCAGCCACATTGTATACTTACTTTGCTCTCGCCAGTTTGCAGCGCCACCTATCAGGGCGGCAAACATGATTTCGGGCTCGTTGCCTAAATCGGCCAGCACCCAGCTTGCCTGGCTGAAGCCAACCACGCCAATAGGGTTATCTGGATAGCCATTTTGTCTCAGATAGCGAATGGCACTGCGGACTTCTTCTGCACGTTGTGACATAGTTTGGGTCAACCAGTCGCCGTCAGAATTGCCAATACCAGGTTTGCTCCAGGACAGAGTCGCGTATCGTTGCTCGTTTAAAGTGGTGATAATTGGCTCAAAGTAGCCATTGGCGCTGTGATCCATCGCACCATCCCCATGTATAAGTAAGACGATAGCATCGTTGCTTTGATGTACTTTAGGTACCACCAGTCTGGCATGTAATGTGTTTTCGCCTGAGCTGAAGGTGATGACACGGTCTTCAACCAGCTCTTGGTTACTGTTATGACAACCGCTGAGTAAGCAAAGCAGTATAAGTAAGAAGGCAGTGAAAAAAGTTGGATTCCATCTGGACATTATGATTTCTCCTTTAACTGATACGTCCAATAATCAACAGACTCCTACCATATAGAATGACCTGCTCTGAGGGTGTAAAGCTCTGTGGAAAGTTGTAATTAGCTGTAGGACTTCAGCTAAGGTAAAGGTAGTTTCTGTCTGAGCCAATGGATTTGGTCGCATCCGGGACTGATATAAACAGCCTGCAACCTGTACGAGCTGATTTTTGCAGTGTGGCAAAAGTGTTTGTCAGTTATATCCATTATCATTTTTTGAGAAATAATCTAAAGTGAATACACACAACGCATTGGCCACGAAATACGCCAGTACTGCGCAAATATTACGTAACTCAGGAGGATAAAGTAGGATGAAAAAAGTTCTAATTCCGGTCACTAACCACGCAACCTTAGGCGAAACAGATCAGGCAAATGGTACCTATGCTCCTGAGCTGACACATGTCGTTCATGTATTAAAAGCACAGGGAATTGCCTTTGAACTTGCATCTATTGCGGGTGGTCAGGTGCCGTTATATGGCACGGAAACAGAAGACGATGAGGTGAACCGTCAGATGCTTGAAGATCCTGAATTGCAGGCAAAAATCGCTAATACGTTGAAAGTCTCAGAGCTTAATGTGAGCGATTATGATGCGATTTTTTATCCGGGTGGCTTTGGTCTGCTCAGCGATTTGGCAAGCGACGACCAGTTTGCTGCTTTGGCGGCAAGTCATTATGAAGCGGGTGGGGTGATAGCGGCAGTGTGTCATGGTCCAGCGGCCTTGCTCCCAATCACTCTGAGTAACGGTGAGCTGCTCATTGCCGATAAGTCGGTCACTTGCTTTACCCGCGAAGAGGAGATTGATTTTGGTACCATCAGCGATATTCCCTTCCTGCTTGAAGAAGCCATTGCCCGCAAAGCGGCGCAATACCGAAAAGTGCAGCCCTGGCAAGAGCTGGTAGTTGAAGATGCACGCCTGATAACGGGTCAGAATCCGGCCAGCGCACATGCTGTGGGTGTAGCACTGGCTAGACATCTTACACAGTAATCATCGTTATTCTCGTCGGTCGTTTTTGATATGTGTACGGCCGACTTTTTCAGAAAAGGGATCCATGTTTTCATGATCAAAGTACACCATCTTAATCAGTCACGTTCAACTCGCGTACTGTGGCTGCTTGAAGAGCTTAAGCTGCCTTACGAAGTGGTACACCACGAGCGTGATCCGCATACCCGCCTGGCACCAGCAAGTCTGGGCCAGGTTCATCCGCTAAATAAAGCGCCGGCCATTGAACACAACGGGCTGGTGCTGTGCGAGTCGGGGGCCATCATGGAGTATTTACTTGATCAGGCTGAGCCGACAGCGCTACGGCCTGCAAAAAGCGATACACATTATTATCAGTATCTTGAATGGTTGCATTTTGCCGAAGGGTCTTTGGCACTGCCGGTGATCACGACTTTGTTGCTGGGTATGGAGCAGCGAGAGGGAAGCGCGCCATTGGATGGATACATTGCCAAAGAGCTTGCACTGGATCTGGGTTATATTGAAGCAACGTTGTCGCAACAAACGTTTTTTGCCGGTCCACAATTTAGTGCAGCAGACATTATGATGACCATCACGCTGGAGTTTGCCGCTAATCTCAAACTGCTGGACGATAAACCACAGATACAGCGCTATCTCAACCAGGTACAAAGTCGCGAGGCTTATCAGGCCGCCAGAAAGCAAGGGTAATTCGTGGTTATGGCTGCTTTGTTTTATCTGCGCAGAGCAGCTGTTTTTCTGACGCTGACCACTGAACATCGAATCTTATTATCAATATAATAAGAATACTGATTGTTTAATAAGTGAGATAATAAATTTTTATTAAATAATCTAAGCTGTATCTGTACCGTGAGTATGCTCCGGTTCTTTTCACTCGACCCAATTAACTTCAGTGAGCGATACAGTAATGACAAAAACCATATTAATTACCGGTGCGACCGATGGGATCGGTCTGGCTACGGCGAGAACACTCCTTGCACTGGGCCACCGCGTGATCTTACACGGCAGAAATGCAGAAAAGCTATCGACGCTCAAAGCTGAACTTTCGGCGCATATCGAGCCGGAGCGTGTTGCGACTTACACCGCAGATCTGAGTGTGATCAGTGATATCAAGCATCTGATCAATGAGCTAAAACGAGCAGGCACTGAGCTGGATGTGCTGATCAACAATGCTGGCGTGTTTGTAATACCAGAGCGAACCACGCCAGAGGGCATTGATGTACGCTTTATGGTGAATACTATTGCCCCTTATTTGCTGACGAGAGCTTTGCTGCCTGATATGAGGCAAGGTGCCAGAGTGATCAACTTATCATCGGCTGCGCAAGCATCCCTGATGCCACAAGAGATAATTGCATCCAGCAATTTGTCGGATAATGCGGCATATGCCAAAAGCAAACTGGCCCTGACCATGTGGTCGATGCAATTGGGTGCCGCTTCTGATGATTCACACTCGACGATTGTCGCGGTGAATCCGAAGTCTTTTCTGGGTTCAAAAATGGTTGAGCAGGCCTATGGTGTCGCCGGGGGCAATGTTCAGGAAGGCGCAGATATATTGGTGCGGGCGGCGTTGTCCGAGGAATTCTCCGGGGCGTCTGGCCAATATTTTGATAACGACCATGGCCGCTTTGCGCGGGCACATGATGACGCATATGATGAGCAAAAAGTAACAGAGCTACTCAAAGTCTTAGAGCATTTTCGTCAGCAATACGGGTTTGCGTAATACAATTGCCACTGTGCGATGACAGTGGCAATTAATCGCATATGATTACTCGAAGCGGGAAAATTGATTGAAAAACCCAAGCTGAGCCGGGTGGTTTAACGCTTTTGGACGCAGTGCCTGCACCTGAGGGATGATGTCCGCTTTATCCAGCCCTAGTTGATGCATGATCAAACCAATGGCCAGTCCTGTGCGTCCTGAGCCGCCTTTACAATGCACTGCAACGGTCCCCTGTTCAGACAGGATGGCCTTAAGCTGCGGCCAGCTCTTCATAAATGCCTGCGTAAAGTCTTCATTAGGTGGGGCATCATCTGCAATGGGCAACTGAAACCACGCCATGCCAAGGTCTTCACATACTTGAGGTAACGCGCTTGCCTCGTTACTTTCTAACTCCGAAGGGTACATGAGTGTTACAATGGCTTGTGCTCCGGCGTCACGCAATTGTCGTACTGAGTCATCCAGTGTGGTGCCCTTAGTGCCCGGGCATGGGGTAAATAACAAAGCTGCGCCGTTATCAAGACGCAGCGTATCGAAAGGGTGTGAGGTCATTTAGTCTGTCTGTTCCTGTACTTTATAGCGGTCTATTAATTCATCCATATCCATTGCGGCTTCTGCGATATTAGAGGCCGCCACGGCAATTTGCTCGGCCCCGGTTACTGTTTCGGTGGCTTTGGCAAATATTTCTACTATATGTCGGCTGACTTCGTCAATGGCATTGCTTTGCTGCTGGGTATTCACTGACACCGAATCTGTCACTGATTCCACCTGCTTAGCCTGGTCAACTATTTTGCCTAACGCTTCTTTAATGAGCTCGGCACGCTCGGCAGCCTGCATGGCATTTTCTTTGCCCTGAGTGATAACGTCCGAGGCAGATTTAGCACTGGTTTGTAGTTCGCTCACGAGTGCAGAAATTTCTTCTGTAGACTGCTGAGTGCGACTGGCCAGGCTGCGGACTTCGTCGGCAACCACCGCAAAGCCGCGGCCCTGCTCACCAGCCCGGGCGGCCTCAATAGCCGCGTTCAGTGCCAGCAGATTGGTCTGCTCGGCAATGCTCTGGATCATATCAACCATACCCGAAATGCTGCCCACCCGCTCGTTCAGCGCATCGACGGATGTCGCAGACTTCTCCATATCAAGGGATGCTTGCTGGATCACTTGTACCGCGTCTGTCACAACCTTTTGACCATTGATTGATTCCTGCGACACGGACTTTGCCGCTGCCGCGTTTTCTATCATAGAGTTGGCGATAACCTGAATATTGGCACTCATTTGCTCAGCCGCGGAGGCAATGGTTTGCACACCGGATTGTTGTTCAACCAAATTGGTCTGGCTCTGGCTGATGGCACAGGCGGTTTCGTGAGTCGATGTGGTGATTTTTTGCGACGCTCGACCAAACTCGATCAGATCTTCAGCAAATTGTCGAGTCAGGCTGTTAATGTCGGTTGCCGATTTACCAAGCTCATCAGAGCTAAGAATGCCGATTTCATGCGCCAGGTTGCGTTGATTCATCGCGATGATGATGCCTTCTGCAATCTTGGCAGACTGCTGATGACGAAGGCGGATTGAGATAAACAGCGCTGCTGTTATCAATAAGCCTATTACCAGAATAATCAATTCAACGACCAGAACCGTAACCGCTGACTCCTGAATTTTGATGGCCGTTTTGTCGACCAGTGTCAGCGCTTTTTCTTCAGCCTCTTTGAGCGCATTAATCCGTTGAGTGGCCGCTGAGAACCAGGCTTCGGGATCTTGTCCAAACCCCGAATCCCGATCTGCGACGGTGGCTCTGAAGGAGTCAACGTTTTTCATGGCTCTGCTATTTAATGCCTCAGTAAACATGGCTTTCATCTCTGGGGGAGATGCTTCGAGTGCTTCAGTCAGATAGACTTGTTGTTTGGTGTGAAGCTGGGTATAGCGGGTGCGAAGTGCCGGGGTAAATTTGTCTTGTGCAAACACATTGCTCAGCACCGCTCGCTCTATGCCTGCAGACTCCTTGGCGCTGGAGAAGTTGTATATCGCCATCAACTCAGTGGCAACGATGTAATCCCGGCTCAGGCGCGCTGCTGTGATAACAATATGCAGGCCCTGGTTGTTAATGTCGGTGTAGTATTTTAATGCTTCAGGCAGGCTCATAGAGAGCGAGCTGACTTTGCGCCTTACACTGTCGAGCTGGTCGAACTTTTGCAGCAATATGTTGAGCTCGCGCGTCATCTCTTCCGACAAATCCCAGTGTATCACTTCACTTTTAAGCTTAGCGAGCTGGCTTTCGGTAAGACGACGTTGCTGTGTCAGGTTGCTTTGAAATTTTTGGCCCTGTGAACCGATGAAGCCTGCAGAAGCCCCCCGCTCTTTTTGCGTTTCGTGTACCAGAGCGAGCACTGCATGGCTCAAAAAGGCATTATATTCGGCGTCATAGGCGTCATTCATGCGTTTTGCTGAAACTGACACATCATAAAAAATGACGCCGCCCAACAATAAACACGGAAGCAGAACAACAAGGGTAAGATGGCTGGATATGGTTTTAGCTATTGTTTTGAGCATGCACGACTCACTTCTTGGGTTTTAAGCGTAAATAGCTGTTTAAATATAGTGCGAAGTGACAATTTTGGATCACTTTGCGAACACACTATTGCATAAAGTTTCGTTATTGATCCAGTAACTTCATAACATTTAATAAGAAAAAAATACTATGATTCTGTTGTGGGTACACGCTGTTTCTCTTACAGGTATGTTAATGAAGTGGGTTTTTTGGATGGTTTGAGGGATAAGTGTCACAGACAAAAGGCTTGCTGTGACACTTTTTTAGTCAACGAAGTCGTATTTTTAAATTTTGACTTTGTTGCGTAATTTGTACCGCCAGTTGCGGAAACTGGGGTGCGCCAGTGAGCATTGCATTATTGCTAAAACCATAAGGTTCAGTTGGCATACCAAAGCGATTGCGATTCAGCCTGCCGTCGTTGTTGAGGTCCTGATAAACCATAAAGCTGTATTGTCCGGGTTCTACGTCGCGTAATATGAGTTCAGGTTGGGTGCCTGATACGTGTTGTTGTGCAACCCGCCATGCTTGTTGTTGTGTAAATGCGGCCGGAGAGTCATAGGCGACGAGCTTGAGTGTTCCAGATTGGTGTGCCAAACCACTGAATGTGATGGTCAGATCTTGTGCCATTGCGCTGGTTGATAGTGCGGCAAGCATGCAAGCAAGGGCGGTGGTGCGAGTCAGATGTTTAGTCATGTGAGTTATCCTTTGATGAGTTATTTTGTTGTTGGGATAACTTTACGAAATGGCGGGTGTGATGGCGTGTGTGATCTGTCATGACATTGGCATGACAGATGTCATTCGTGCTCCAATAACAGACTCATTTTGGCTGCACAACTGAATTGAGCAAGTTGAGGTATTTGGCAAGGGCCTTTACATGCGCTAAGGCTGCAACAAGGTTTTGGACCAGGCATTATTTTCATGCTGGTAGAGTTCGCGCACATGGAGCCTGCTCTCTTTGAAGGTGAGAAACTCGATACTGAGCGGGTGTACAACAAAGCCTCCCCAATCGTCGGGGAGTGGCACAGCTTGCGACTGATATTCTGCGCTTAGCGTACAGAGTTCGTTAGTAACATCGCTCAAGGACGACATAGGTTGGCTCTGTTGGCAGGCTAAGGTGGTGAGCTGAGCGTCGTGGCTGCGGCTTTGCCAGTAACGCAGTGCATCGGCACGGCTGATCTCGGTTGCCAGTCCTTTAACACGAACCTGATAGCCCAGGGCGTCCCACCAGGCTGTCATAGCCACTTTGGGGTCACGTCGCAGGTCCTGTCCTTTTTGCGAACCCAGGTGAGTGCAAAAAGTAAAGCCGGCATCACTCACCGCTTTAAGATCAACAAAACGACCACTCGGGAAGCCCTGTTCATCTATGGTAGAAATGCAGACGGCGCTGCATTGCTTGAGATTAGGCTGAGCTTTGGCTTGTTGCCACCAGGATAAGAACTGTTCGATAGGGTTATCCATCACGACTCCTTGTTGAGTTGTTTATCTTTACCTTGGCATGTTCCTACTTCGGTTTCAAATGATCCGTACAATGGTTATGTGCGTATGCTTTACAGGTCCCATTGCTGCGATGTGACCAGCAGGTAGGGCCTCGATAATTTTATTTTTAATATCTTTGCAAGGTGTTTCGGCTTACCCTATGTTTAGTTTGGTTGAAGCCTTGGTGATAAGGAAATATGAATGGCTGAATTAATGGTAAAAGGTGTGATTTTTGATCTGGATGGTACCCTGGTAACCTCCTCACTCGATTTTGCGTTAATCAAAGCACAGATAGGCTGTGATCGTGATGCAGACTTGCTTGATTTTGTAGAGTCTTTGCCTTCTCCTTACATGCGTGAAGAAGCCATGTCGCTCATCCATCAACATGAGATGCAGGATGCACAGCATGCGGAGCCGATCCCCGGAGTGTTAGACACTGTGTCGTTTTTAAAATCCATCGGCATACCTATGGCCATCGTCACACGTAACTACTCTAAGGCTGCGCAGCTAAAACTTGAGCGGTGCCGTCTGGGCCTGGACTATATGCTGACACGTGAAGATGCGTTACCTAAACCCGATCCTCAGGCACTGCATATGGTCGCTGATAGCTGGTCTTTACCTTATCAACACTGTGTCTATGTGGGAGATTACAAATACGATATTGAGGCGGCACAGCGTGCCAGTATGCATGCCTGTTTGTTTGCGCCCGTTGGTCTGCCAGATTACGCTCCGCAAGCTGATATTATCATAGAGCGGTTTATTGACCTACCTGCGGCACTTGGCCTGCATCACCGGGCTCGAACAGATCAGTTTGCTTAAAAAACCGGAGGAAATGCCGCAATACCGGGCAATTCTCGTCTGGGTATAGCCCAAAATGCAATGTCTTGTTAGAATCTTGTCCAATTTAATTTGCACAAACGAGAATTAAGATGGGTAGAGCATTTGAAGTCCGCAAAAACGCCATGGCAAAAACGGCAGCGGCAAAGACCAAAGTAAACTCAAAATATGGTAAAGAGATCTATGTAGTCGCAAAGAATGGTGGCGCTGATCCCGACACCAACCTCTCCCTTCGTCGTTTGATCGATAAAGCTAAGAAAGACCAGGTTCCGGCGCACGTTATTGAAAAAGCGATTGAAAAAGCAGCCGGTGGTGCAGGTGAAGATTACTCACCAGCACGTTATGAAGGTTACGGCCCTGGTAACTGTATGGTGATTGTGGACTGTCTGACAGACAACCCAAACCGTACTATCAAGGATGTACGTCTGCCGTTCACTAAGACAGACTCAAAAATTGGTAGTCCGGGCTGTGTTGCACACATGTTTGATCACTTTGCAATCCTTGGCTTCGCCGGTGATGATGATGAAGCCGTACTGGAAGCGCTGATGATGGCGGATGTAGACGTGACTGACGTTGAGGTCGAAGACGGTCAGGTTTCTGTGTTTGCACCACACACTGAGTACTTCAAAGCGAAAACAGCGCTGATTGAAGCATTTGATGGCATCACTTTCGAAGTAGATGAAATTACCTGGGTACCACAAACACACGTTGAGATCACAGGTGAAGACGATCTGGCAAACTTTGAGAAGTTTATCAATATGCTGGAAGACTGTGACGACGTACAAAACGTGTATCACAACGCCATTGTGAAAAACTAATTGTCTGAGTCGATGATTTAATGCGCCTTTATCGGGCGCAGGATGAAGAAAGCCGAGCTAGTGAGCTCGGCTTTTTTATGTCTCATACCAATTTCACTTAATACCTGTTCAATCTGAAGGAGCAAATATTAAGCAAATTGGTATTAATTTAACATGGTCAGTGCAGGGAGCACTTTAATCACGGTACAGGTGCGGTCTTGCTCATCCTGAGGGAATGGCGCAAAGCTACAACTGTCCAGAGTGTACTGAATACCCGAGAGTGGGGATAAACCTACTTCCGATGGAGCATCGATACCAGGTACCAGTGGGCCTATGAACAACTGCTTGAAGATTCTACTTTGTGCATTAGGATCTTGCCATAGCTTGAATCCCTGTGTGCCGTTATTATGTGCATAGCCAAATTTACGCTGTTGCGTGCTCACACCACTGAATCCTGTGCGTCTGACATACTGCGGAGCCACTTCCTGCCATTGGTGATTACCATCCAATGATCGAACTGCAGAAGATAGAATGTTCTCACCAGCATAGTAAAAGCTACTGCCATAATGCTGGCTACTGGATAGTCCGAACTGTGCAATCAGATGGTTAAGCTCACGGTAGTTTAGAATGCTCAGCTTTGCCAGAACAACGGCATTGTGGGCGGCTGCAAACTTACTTGGATTAAATTGACTATTGCCGGTGACATGCATATCCGCTTTGATACGGGTAACGATGTCATTGGTGACAAGTAGCCCTTTACCTGAGTTATCTTTGCTAAACTGGCGCTGCAAAGCCACTTCACTCATGTCAGATCTGAGGTGTTTTAATAACTGATAAAGTTCATCACTGGTAAGTTCTTTAATCAGTTTTTCGACTGCTTTATTTGCAACCTTGGATTTAATTCTCTGGATCTCTTCATAGACTTTATAAGCAGGGCTGACAACGTGCATAATTTCTGAGAGTTTATCCAGGGTTTCCTGTAAATAATCCTCGACAGTACATCTTGATGAAGTCAGGGTGACAGGCATACCCATTAATCCAGATGAATAGCAGGTTACCCAGTCATTAATCATTTTTTGTGAGCGATCTTTATCGGTTACCGAGTAAATCACCGCATGGTTGATATTGTGAATGTACTGAGTGGTTGCAAGGTCAATGTTTTGTAGCCAAGCCTTCAGGAATGCTTCAACCGGACTGATTGAGGCTGAGTTGAACTGTTGCAGTGTGTCAATCAGGTTTTGTGCCAGCTGGTTTTCCAGATCAATGGTTGATTTTAGGATCTCATGCGCCTCTTTAGACGCTTTCTTTAACTTACTCACTTCCTTATTGATAGATGAACCTAGTTTTTCAACCAGGCGTTTCTCTGCTCTTATCAGTTCTTGTTGCACTTTATACGTTGGGTTCAGGCCAATTATTTTTTCGACAAGTTTGGACTCACATACCTTTTTAGTTACCCAACCTCCAAATAATCCGCCTGACCAAGATTTGACGTTCTTACAAACTTTTTCTGTCACTTTTTCGGTGAGGTTCATTGGAATTGAATTGAGCTCATTAGTGAGCTTTGCTAATTTGAGCCGGGCATTGGATAGCTCGCCGTGTGCTTTAACCACAGCATTCGCGGCATTATTAATCGTATCAAGTTGCGCACTGATGAGCTTTTGGTGTCCATTGGTCAGGTCTTTTTTGAAACGCGTGGCGGCATCGCGAACTTGTTGTGCCTTGTCTATGTTCCAGTTACTGACTTTATTTATGTCTTCTCCAAGCTCAACGATTTTTTCGGCTGTTTGATCGTTGAGCTGGATGCCTGCTTGTGCTTTGGCTACTGCCTTGACCGCTGCAACCTTTAATTCTTTAAAAATATTTGAGTAGGCAAGGTCTTCAACGTTTTTTCTGAGTGTGTTGATGGCGTAGAGATGGCTACCAGAAGGGGAGTTCCATTGCGACTGGGTGTCTGGGTTATAGACAATTTTATCGCGAATAAACCCAACGGGCACACTAAGTTGACTGCTGTAGGCGCCTTTGGGCGTGTGTTTTGAAATAAGCGATTCAATCAGAATATGACGCAGTTCAACGTCAATTTCACCATCTGCCAGGTCAAATGCTCCGCCAGCATAGCGGTTGACATATGTATGGGCGAAAATATCTGCGGCAGCATGCGCTTTAAACCCAAGCACAAAAGCTCGCTCCGAATCTCGCTCTGCAACCGAATCCAGAAAGTCTAACCATTGGCTGGTGTTCCACATTGTTCTGTCGAGCTGGTCTTCAGTATGGATCTGAGATTGTCCAACAATCACGTCAGGTGACATATCAGGACCGATGTTACCTGAGCGATAATAGCTTTGGTTTTGCAGTATCAGGTCTTTGGTGTTGTTATTGACTGGTACCGAAATAGTTTTACCGTCGACCTTAAAGTCGAGTTTACCATCTTGTAAATCTTCGATTACTTGTTGGCCAACCCAGACATGGGTATCTATTTTAAATGCGGCAGCATTGGCACTGAATAACAGTGCCAAGATAAGGGATTTTTTCATCCTAGTATATCCGTATTATAAAAGTGGCGGATTCTATACTATATCTTTTCGGGTACAAAGGTTTTATGTCAAATAATGTTAAATGTTGTGGTGGGTTTTCATTTGATTGTTGGTCTTTTATTTGATTGTGTGTGTTATTTAATCATTTTGTTTGTGATTTTAAATCCAGATATAAAATCATATTTTTAATATGTTATAATATATCAATATCGGTTTTTATTAAGTTAAATTAACTGGTTGGGTAAGGTTGTTTTTTTAATGTTAACTTGATGTGTGGAGACCGTATTTGCAAATAAATACGATTTTTATTGAATATGAGTCATGCCGTTATATGTTTGTATTGTGGAAAAGTAATTTTATTAACCCATTGTAGGAGGCCTATAAGGCCTCAGTATAAATTTTCGCAGATTAGCGAGAAAGTTTGTTCAGCTCTGTAGCTGTTAATACATCCTGCCAACTTACATATTTAAAGTTCTGAGGTTGATCGGGGAAGCGGTTACGACCGTCCTGAATCACCAGTAAGCCTTCAGGGTAGTCTGGAGTGCGCAGGCGAGTCGACAGGGCAAGGCCATCTGTTTCTGATGCACCATCAAGGCCCCTAAAGCCATCCATTCCAACGCGGAACCCTGCCAGGTGTCGGTATGGGGGCGTTGCTTCGTATAGTTGATAGCTGTTGTTGCCCTGGCTGGAAACGACCAGAACAGGTGATTTGCCAAACGATAAGGCAAGGCCTTCGATGTCATCAACCAGGTGCTCACCCACTTTTGCCACTGACACAGGCTGGCTGTTATCCTTTGGGTTCAGGCTGGTGGCCCAGATCCCAACATCTTCTTCGCCAATAAACAAGCGGCCGCGCTCATCATCTGCCACACAGCCTTCCGGTTGCGAGCGCAATGATATTTCGCGCGCCTTCAAGGCGGCAATTTTGCCTTTGTCAGCCTCCAGTGTGTACTGAATTGTCAGACCAGCTTTGTTATTGGCAAATACATAATGGTTGCCCTCAAAAGCGGCCATACAGAGACCATAAATTTCATTGAGCCCGGCAGGTACTGTTCCCAGCCTAAACACTGTGCCGTCAGCTTCAATACCATAAAATGCCAGGCTATCATCATTGCGTTTACTTGCTGCTACAATACTGATGGTGCGACCCTGCCAGCTGAAACCATCGCGCAGGTCGACATTATTGAGTCGACCATCTTTGAACTGTTGTAACAGGTTACCCTTGAGGTCATAGACTTCCAGACCTTGCTTTTTGTGTGTACCCAGTACCAGAGAAGCTGCGGGATTACTCGGGTGCACCCAGATGGCCGGGTCATCCATCGCATCGCCAAACTGCTCAGCAGGTTGGCTCTGTGACTTAGGCCGAACTATTGGCAGCGTCTTCGCCGTTGGGGCTGGTTTAAGTGCAATATTCACACTGGCGTAACTGCCTTGTTGTTCATTGGCAAAGCTCAGCTCGGCAGTTTGTTGCCCCGATGACTGGCTGAGGTTCATCATTGTGGCTTCGTAATTTTTGAGCACTAACGTGTCAGCGGGTATCCAGCTGTCTGCGGCGTCTGGTGTATCCCAGTACAGGATCTCCTGGCCATTTTCCAGTAACGCAAAGAGTTCGCCAGAGTGACTGGTTGCCAGGCTTATTGCCGGTGCTCGCTGTTCGCCGTATGGGGCAACCAGTGAGACCGGATAATACTGTGGATTGTCTTCAATGCGTGCTGAATAGCGCCAGATCCCCAGTGGTTCACTGATGTAGAGGTAGCCATTGCCAGGGTCCACGGCACAGGAATCGGCATCGTAGGGCAAAGATAATGAACGCAGTAGCAAAGGGGCCTGCAGCCAACGTTGTTGCTGGCGAAGCAGCCATTGTTCCGCCCTGCCACGACCATCGGAAACAAAGATAGACAGAGTCTGATCTGCCGGATCTGCAAATAAGCAGAAGTTGTCAACCAGGAGTCCGGTTTGCGTGAGTTCAAAGCGTGGTTGCAGTTGTGCATCAGTAGCATCCAGCGTGCCCACAAATACACTGTCTTTGCTGCCTTCAAGCGCGGCATATAGCCACTGGTTGTCGCTTATCGCACTGAGGCGGAGTTGTTTGAATGTGCCCGGGAGTTGCGCTTTGTGTACATTCCCCTGAAGTAGACTGAGTCCATGGTGTTCTGATGCCGTTAATACCTGATCTGTTCCGGGTAAGTGCCAGCTGTCAACAATTGCCTCGACAGAGCCTTGTATTTTGGTTTGCAGAGTTTGCGTAACTACTTGTTGTGGCTGCTGGCTTTGGCAGGCGCTCAATGCGCCCAGTAGACCTAAAGTAAGCATGGTTTTAGATAAGGTTGATATGTTCATATTTTTGCTCCGACATCACAGAGAACTGACAGAAGCGAGCCTGCATCAGGTGTTGTGTGCAGGCCGCCAAACCATCAACGGGTGTAAAGTGAGCGGCTACCTTAAGCAGGTAATGTGACAGTTCTGTTTCACCCTGAGCAGGGTTTGGCAGTCGATGGACCTAAAACGATGCAGATAGAACAATATAATTATAATGGTGAGCTGCTTTGTCTTAATACCATCGTCTTTATTTCATATAAAACGCAATAAAATCATGGTGATATTCGGTTTGATTCAAAGGGCTGTATAACCCGGAGCAAGTTAAGTGAGCTATTCTGGCCGGGTCCAATTAGCTCAGACCATTATTGAGCTTGCCTTAAAAGTGTCATATATCCGAGCTAGGATACCCGGATGATTGCGTAATTGGATAAAAAGATGAAGAATGTCAGTAGCTTATACATAACTCTCTGTGTCAGTATCTTGCTGACCATGTTGGCGCTCTTCATCGGTGAGCTGAAATCAGTGAATGACATCGATTGGGTTGACGCCGCGGGCGAGGCCACTACGTCGATGATGGCAGCTATTTGGTTTATTCTCCTGATGTTGTGTCGTCCAAGAGGCCGGGTTACCACGGTATTGCTGCTAGGTTCCGCAACTTACTGGCTCACAACCTGGCTGGATCTATTGGATGAGTTCATTGCTTACCCGCTACAGAGCCACCTGTTTACCTGGCTTGAGTCGCTGCCTGCCCCAGTCAGTATGACCTTGCTAACCTGGGGGCTAGTCACCTGGTATCGCGAACAGCAAGCGGTCAATCGTCAGCTGAAACAAAGAGAGCATTTTCATCGTGAACATAGCCTGATCGACCCTGTGACTCAGCTTTACAGCCTGCGCTATTTGTTGATCCAGCTTAACCGTGAAGCGGTATTGCACGATAAACGCAACCAGCCACTTTCGTTGGTGATGGTTGATATAAAGGGTTTTGCTCAATACAACCGGGTACATGGTGTGCAAAAAGGCGACGAGTCTCTCAATGAGGTAGCCTCTGCGCTGGAAATTGCGCTGCGAGAAACGGATCTGGCGTGCCGTTATACCAGTGATCGGTTTGCGATTTTACTGCCCGAAACACCACCGGATGAGGCCAGAGTATTCTCTCAGTTGATCCAGGCGTGTTGTAACTCAGCGCTAAAGGGGACGTTGACGGTGACCACAGTACAGGCCACCCGAATTGCCGGGGAATCAGAGCAGGCGCTGTTCGAACGACTGAATCAGCAGCTGGCGGGAGCGAAACGCACGAGCTCCGTGGCTATGGACGGGGAGGATGTGTGATGTCTTTGAAATTTGCCTATTTGCATGATAAGCGCATGCCGGCACACTTCCTGATTACCATATTAGAGCTGGCTGAACACTATCAGATAAAACCACAGCACCTGATCCGTGGGTCTCAGTTGTTTCTTGAAGATTTGGCCTATCCGGGGGCTCAGGTTGCCCCAATCAACGTACTTATTATTCTGAAAAAGCTCAAACGAGAGCTTGCTGAGCAGCCGCAATTGGCGATGGAGCTGGGACAAAGAATCGCGACCGGACATGGTCATGTTTTGTTTGACTTGTGGCGGTATGCCCCTGACCTGCACAGCGCACTGACGGCCTGGGCAAGAGTACAAAAAGGGTTTGAGACGTTGATCCAGTTTAATGTTGAGCGACATCAGGGCAAGCTGTATATCAGGCTGACTGAATCAGCGTCGTTGAGCACTCAACAGCGAATGGTGTTTGAGATTGTCCTGTCGGCTTGTCGCTTGTTGCTGAAAGAGCAGCTAGGTGCACAGACCTGGATACAGATAGAGCTGCCCTGGTCGCAACCCGGGCAGGATTTTCATTATCCGGTCTATCTGGGTGAGCATGTGCGGTTTAATGCACCGCGTTGCGCGATTGTGATGTCTGATGAGGTGATGTATCAGCCTTTTAAAGAGGCCAGCACATTGCGCTTTGCTCAGGCAAAACGCAGTGCTAGTCAGGTATCGCACCCACCGCAATTACTTCAGGCACACTTACGTCGCTTGTTTCGAAAGAACCTTGGACAGGCCTGGTCGCTGGATTATACCGCTAATTATCTGGGCATGAGCCCGGCCACACTCAAGCGTCGCCTCAAACAGGACGGCACCAATTTCAAATTGTTGGTTGATGAAGTGAGGGGGCAAGAAGCGTTGCACCTGATGGATCTCAATCAGTGGAATAACAGTCAGCTTGCCAGCACCATGGCGTTTGCCGATGTGCATAGCTTTCGTCGCGCGTTTAAACGTTGGACGGGCTCTGTGCCAAGTGCTTTTCGCTGTGGCTCTTAAGTTGTTTGGGTCTTCACTGGTGATAAAGCAAGAAGTCAGGCACTGATTGAACAGTGCCTGGTTGTTGCAGAAATTACAGGTCAAATGTTCGTGCAATCGCGAACACAAAGCGTTCGTCGGTATGCTCGCCATCTATGGTGGTGTCTTCCACAGTGAAAGTTAGATCGAAATCGAACTGCGTGGTGGTGTAAGACACCGCATAGTGGGTATAAGAGCTGTCGAGCCCATCCCAGGCATATTTCTCAGCATCAAATGAGTTAGACACGTCGCCACTGAGGGTAACCGAGTGGTTATCGGCGATATCAAAAGTATGCGATAGCATTACAATACTATGACCGACGTCAACACCGAAATAGTCCCAGCTATACCATAAGTTGACATTGGTAGTGCCCAGGCTACTGGCGTAAGCAAACTTTGTATAGACTTCAGGGTAGTTATAGTCGCTGGACGCATCATCGCCGTGATAGGTGTAGTATGCGATACCATAGTCTACCGTCCATGCGCTGGACAGCTCCGAAGAGCGACCAACGTAAAAGTCCCACTCGTGGCCTGTGTCATCGCTAAAGTCTACACCAGAAGCCCAGGTACCGACATACCAGCCTGCATCGGCTGCGTAGTCCAGGCTACCCTGAATGGTTGGGTCGCTCTGTGTTTGTGACACCCCGTTAAAGGTATAGTCTGAAGTACCGGTAATGGTTGTTGACCAGCCTGCCATAGCTATGTTCGACAGTAGAGCCAGAGGAAGTGCGCAGAGTGTTGTTTTTAAATTTATTTTCATTTCTTTTGAACCTTAGTTTACGGTCTCGATACGGCTGAAGTCGATGGTATTCTCTTTCGGTGAACGGGTAATGTTGGCGACTGTTTTGAATTTGCTATAGCAAATATAGCCAAAACAGCCAAAAAAGAGCGCAATAACCAGTGCACCAACCCATTGTATCTGCAAAAAGTTTAGTTTAAATAGCAGCGTCAGCAACGACAGGGCGGCAATATTAAACAAAATATAGTTGCGCTTCCCGAGTTTTTTAACCGTCAACCCCAGGTTGTCGGTATACAGTCGAACTAATGAGTCCAGAGAGTTGATCACGAAAATCACGCCAACCACTACCATCGCCAGGTTCTTGATACCCGCGGTGTCGATCCCGGCTTCATGATAGTGATACAAGACACTAAACCAGACAGCGATGGGAATAGACGGGAACACCAGCATAGCAGCCAGTACCTGATAGGTTTTCAGGCCACCGACAAAACGCGAGGTGAACTGACCTATCATAATGCTCCACGCAAACCACCAGAACAGATAAAATTCGTGGTAATCGTTAAGTGGCAACACAAACTCGTTGATATTACTGAAGTAGCTACCCAGCAACGCAATGTTATTCGTAAAGGCGCTCATCTCACTGTCACCAAATACGAACGCAGAGGCCCACATAAAGGCGATCAGGGCGATAAACATCCAGGTCGTAGAGATACTCAGAATGCGTACATACTTCAGGCTGGTGCTTGAATACACCGCAAAACAAATGGCGGCGAACACGATGAGGTAAAAGGTTGGCACAATAGACTCGCCATCGCCCACACTTGGCATATACCAGGGCAGGTTAGTCAGCAACAGATAGGCCGTAAAGGCGCAAGTACCAATAATAACAACATTATTGATAAATTTAACCCAGGGAATTTCGAAGAACTTCACCTTAGGTTCTATTACGCAGAAATAAAAACACGTCAGAAAATAAAATCCCCAGATCAGGAAGCCCCAAAAGCCAAATTCAATGGCGAGTGGATTGGCAAACGCATATTCTGGGCTTGCTTTTATGTCTGCGTAACCCGCAAACTCCGTCAGCGGAAACATGATAAGTCCAACATCCAGGCCGGACGTAAATAAAATAGCAATAAAGGTAAAGGTTTTAACCGGTGTCACACCGACACAGCGTAGGTTCCCCCATTTTAATAGAATAAAAGCGATAGCAACTAGGGTAAACACAATGCCTGCACTAAGCCATACTGTCATTGTCACCCTCCCAAAATAAGTAAAAATAACTCATTGTCTCTCCGTTTTTTTATGTTTCCGCATTAACCCGATACAACCAATTTGTATCGCGCACCACTGCAGATCCCACGGCCCGGTTGGGCCGCAGGTGGCTTTGTTAAATCTCCGTGCTGCGTTGTACTGTCTGCCATTGTCTTGCAATGGCAACCTGAGCGTTGTTTGCTTTAAGGGCTGGCAGGCCCAGAATAATGTCTGCGGCTTTCTCTGCGACCATAATGGTTGGCGCGTTGAGGTTGCCGTTCGGGATTGTCGGGAAGATAGATGAATCCACCACATTCAGGCCATCAATACCATGTACCTGGGTGTTTGAATCCACCACGGCCATGTCATCTTCACCCATTTTGCATGAGCAGGACGGGTGATAGGCGCTTTCGACTGCCTGGCGTACAAAGGCATCGATTTCTGCGTCGCTCTGCACGCCTTTTCCTGGCTGAATTTCACCATCGCGATAAGCATCAAACGCTGGTTGTTCAATGATCTCACGAGTGAGTCGGACACACGCCCGGAAGCCTTCAATATCATCCTGATGGGCCAGGTAGTTAAATTGGATCTTAGGCGCCTGTGTGGGGTCGGCTGATTTAAGGGTGACCTCACCGCGGCTTTTTGGCTTGTTATGGCCGATATGCACCTGGAAACCGTGTCCGTCAAATGCACTTTTGCCGTCGTAGCGAATGGCTGCGGGTAAAAAGTGATATTGCAGATCTGGCCACTCTACGCCTGCTTTTGAGCGGATAAAAGCACAGGACTCAAAATGGTTGGTAGCGCCAAGACCTGATTTATTTAGGAGCCAGCGAGCGCCGATCAAGCCTTTGGAGAACCAGTCCAGTTTGCCATTCAGTGTGATGGGCTGCTTACACTTATACTGGAAATAAAACTCCAGATGATCCTGCAAGTTCTTACCGACACCTGGCAGGTGGTGCTTAACCTCAACACCGGCGGCCTGCAAAGTTGCCTGATCGCCGATGCCCGACAACTGCAACAAGTGAGGCGAGCCAATTGGACCGGCACTTAAAATGACGCGGCGTTCGGCACTGGCGCTGTGGATTTTACCTTTGCATTGGTACTCGACCCCAACAGCGCGCTTACCTTCCAGCAGTACTTTATGTACCAGAGCGCCAGTTACGATTGTCAGATTGTCACGCCCCTTTACAGGGTCAAGGTAGGCACGGCTGGCGGAGCAGCGACGGCCATCTTTAACCGTCATATGCATGGGACCAAAACCTTCTTGCTGCTCACCATTGTAATCTTGTGTGGTGGCATATCCTGCTTGTGCACCGGCTTCGATAAATGCGCGATACAGCGGGTTGGCCATTTCATTACCATTGTTGGTACCCAATGGACCATCATTGCCACGATAAGGGTCGTCGCCCAGATACCAGCTTTCAGCACGCTTAAAGTAAGGCAGGCAGGCCTGATAATCCCAGCCCTGTGCACCGTGCTGCTGCCATTCATCGAAATCTTTGGCGTGGCCACGTACATATACCATGCCATTGATAGACGACGAACCACCGAGTACCTTGCCGCGTGGGCAATGCATGACCCGGTTGTCCAGATAAGGCTCGGGCTCAGTATGAAACTGCCAGGCGTATTTGTCGGTGTTCATCGGAATTGACAATGCCGTGGGCATCTGAATAAAGATGCTTTTGTCACTGCCACCGGTTTCTAGTAGTAAAACCCGGTGTTGTGGATTAGCAGACAGTCTATTTGCCAGTACACAGCCTGCTGAGCCAGCTCCGACAATGATGTAGTCGAATACTTTTTTCATAGTCTGGCTCCTTTGCTTAAAATGGGCTTTCGATTTGGCTCATACCGACGTAAACAGACTTGGTCTGGGTGTAGTGATCCAGTGTTTCGATACCATTTTCGCGGCCAATACCGGATTGTTTATATCCCCCAACTGGCATTTCGGCAGGAGAATTACCATAGGCATTGATCCAGGTAATACCGGCTTGCAGTTGGTGGATAACCCGGTGTGCACGTTGAATATCACGGCTAAACACACCAGCAGCGAGGCCTAAATGGGTGTTGTTAGCGCGTTCAATCGCTTCTTGTTCGTCATCGAACACCATGACGCACATCACCGGACCAAAGATCTCTTCGCGAACTATGGTCATGTCCTCATGACAGTCAGTGAAGATGGTCGGTGCGACAAAGTAGCCGTTAGGCGCTGATGCAGGGCTCAAGGCATGACCGCCGGTAAGCACAATGGCCCCTTCTTGCTTGCCTTGCTCAATGTAATCCAGCACCAGCTGCTGATGTTTTTTCGAGATCAAGGCGCCCAGGTTTACTTCGGGATTAAGTGGATCGCCGGCAATGATATTTTGCTCTGTGCGAGTCTTGAGTTGCTCAAGAAACTGCTCATACACCCCGCGCTGAACATAAACACGTGTGCAGTTGGTGCAGATCTCGCCCTGTGTGTAGAAGTTGCCTAACATGGCAGCACTGACTGCCTGCTCGATATCGGCATCATCAAACACCAATAGCGGCGACTTACCGCCCAGTTCCATAGTCACGTCTTTAAGGTTAGAAGCCGCACTTTGCATGACTTTTTTACCTGTGCCCACTTCACCGGTGAATGACACTTTTTCAATTTCCGGATGCAGCGTGAGCCATTGCCCAACTTCAGCAGCGCCTTGTACAACGTTAAAGACACCAGCTGGCATACCGGCCTCGATAAAAATCTCGGCCAGCTTCAGTGCACCCAGCGGGGTTTCTTCAGACGGTTTAAAGATCAAGGCATTACCTGCCGCCAGTGCTGGGCCGGATTTCCAGCAAGCAATTTGCAGTGGGTAGTTCCAGGCACCGATACCCGCGCAAATTCCTAACGGCTCTTTGCGGGTGTAGTAAAAATCATTGCCGACCATCTGTTGCTGGCCAACCTGCGCAGGCGCCAGCCCAGCAAAATACTCGATTACGTCAGCACCGGTTTGAATGTCAACGCACTCGGCTTCTTGCCAGGGTTTACCTGTATCCAGCACCTCAATTTTAGCCAGTTCATCATTACGTTCACGTAATAGTGCCACTGCTTTATTCAGAATTCTGCTGCGCTCAATGGGTGCCATGGCAGACCACTGCGCAAACCCGGCTTTGGCACTGTCGATGGCCGCTTTTTGAATGTGCGCATTGGCCACTTCAACGTGATAAATGACTTCGTTGGTCGCGGGGTTTTTTACCGCAAACTGCTCGCCGGTCTGGTTGGCAAGATAGCGGCCGTGAATAAAGTTCTGGTAGACAGGTGTGGACATATTAGACTCCAAATTGTTGGATGAGGGATTGGATATAACGCTTGGCCAGATCCTGCGCGCTATCAAACTGCGCATCATCGGCTTTATTGAGAACGGCTCTGAGCCACAGGCCGTCGATCATAGCGGCACTCAGCTCTGCGGCTTCGCGCGCTTTGGCTGGGGCCATTAATTGTTTAAACGAGTACAACAAATTGCTGTAAAGTCGGCGAGCATTGACGCGTTGTAAGCGATGTAATTCAGCATCGTGCATGGAATGCGCCCAAAAGCTCAACCAGGTGCGGGTGGTGTCTCGCTGTTGTTGCACCACGGCAAAGTTGGCTTCGACAATAAACATCAGGCGTTGCTCAGGCTTGCATCCCTGAGCTGTGCGTTGCAATAAGCTGCGTTGCAGACTGCTCAGCAGATAGCGCACTGTGGCTTCTATGAGACCTTGTTTACCACCAAAATAGTGGCTAATGATCCCCGAAGACATGCCTGCCTTCTTACTGATACTGTTGATTGTGGTGGCCTGTAATCCAAGCTCAGCTACTGACTGCAAAGTCGCCTCAATCAGCTGCTGGCGACGCACAGGTTCCATTCCGACTTTGGGCATGTTTTTATTAATTGATCGTTCAATAAAAATAAATTTTAAGGTGAACAAAGATTAATATCAAGGTTGACATTTTGTAACTGGTATTGGTTTTGTCATTGAATCGGTTTTATGTCTATGAAATTTATTGGAATATTGATTTCTCAGTATAAGTTGAACTTGCTCCTAAATTGCTTTTATCTTGCTCGGAAATCCAACGTTGATGGTTTAAATAACGAGCTGGATTTCTGAAATCGATATAACTTGTGTTGCGTCGGTTGCAAAAGTCATACGTAAAATATGATTTATATAAGGTTCATTGTGCTCTGTTAGGTTTCACTCAAAAGTCAAAATGCTTAGCTATACTTGGCAAAGGCGCTTTGTTCAGTAAGTAGTATATGACTCGATTAGTTATTTCTTTGTTTTTCTTCACGATATTGCCCTGTTCGCTGGCTGTAGGACAGGAGCAAGAGGGATCGGTATTTGCAATGTCGTTTGAAGAGCTGCTCAGTCAGGATGTGACCGTTGCGGCACGTAAAAGCGAAACCTGGCTGGCGTCATCCGGCACAGTATATGTGATCAGTCGTTCGGATATAGAGCGTTATGGCTGGCGCGACTTAAAAGAGATCCTCACCTCAGTACCCAATATGGATTATTTCTATCAATGGGCCTGGTTGCCAGGCGGGCAGAGAGGTTTTACCGGCAATATGTCGGGGACTTTGATGCTTATTGATGGGCGGGAAGTACAAAATCTGCTGGCTAACGAAGCCTTTATTATGAATAACTTTCCCAGCGCCAGAATTGAGCGTGTTGAAATTTTGCAAGGGCCAAACTCCACCTTGTACGGCGGTAATGCAACTCAAGGGGTGATTAATGTGATCACTCGTTTGGAAAGTGAGGTCAATGAAGTCTCTCTAGTGGTTGGTGAGGTGGGTACACGCCACGGACACGGCTTGCTTCATTTTCAACAAGGCGAGATCGAGCTGGCGGTATCGGCCAGTTATTTTGAAAGCGATCTGGATTATCGTGAAATACGAGAATTTATCGTCGATGATGAAGCGTTTAGTCGAAACAGCAAAGATGGGTTAAGAAACCATGACCCGAATGATTTTCGCAATCGTGAGAAAAATATCACGCTGGACAGCCGACTCAGCACTCCCTGGTTTTACTTTGGCAATAACCTCACCCGCACAACCAACGTAAGTGGTATAGAAGCGGTGGCTTTCGATTATATTACCGGCGATGATGCTTATCGCGGTTATAGTAGCTACTATCTGGGTAAGCACATGCAACCGTCGGCAAACTGGTCGGGTAATGTGGAGCTAAGCTATTTTCGGGAATACAAAGAGAAATACCGCTTGAGTGTTGATAACGCTGCTCAGGCAAGCCGCTACGAAGCGTTGGTGTTATATACAGAGCGCGAAGATATCGGCCCGTCGGACAGAATTCGGCTCAATACCCAATGGGCCTATCAGGCAAGCTCCGATCAGGACTGGATACTGGGGTATGATGGCTGGCGTACCAAAATTGGCCGTAAAATCAAATACAGGCAAACTGAAGACGGCGTTAAATTGGTCACCCCAGACTCCTGGCCAACGGACAAGGAACGCTCGGATAAGCATGCTGTGTTTGGGCAATATTCCAGGCTATGGCGCTTTGGCGAACGCACACTTAAGGTCAATGCCGGGCTCAGATACCATCGCCAGGATTACACCAATGCCAGCTGGCTACCCCGGATCAGCATGGTTTATCAGCCCAATGTCGATCAGGCAATCAAATTGACTTACGGTAAAGCGTTTCGACCACCAACGATTTTTGAATTTGACCTGGTGGTTGATGATGAAATTGAGTCTCAAAGTATGCAGATGTACGAGCTTAACTGGAGCCAAAAATTTCGCTGGCGTGAGATTGAATTCGCCAATATTTCAGCTCTGTATAGTATGCAGGCGAAGAATTTCTATCAAAAAGTACAGGACCCCAATACCCAGATTTGGCGCACTATAGTGGCAGGAGAACACAGAGTCTCAGGTTGGGAAAACCAATTGCGTTGGCAGGCATCGCGCTGGCACGGACAACTGGCGCTGCGTTATATTTCGCCGGATAAAACCCAGGTGGCGACGCAATCGGTCAGATTGGATGTACCTAGCTATAAGGTCAAGCTGGGGCTGGGTTACACCCTGGATCAGCACTGGCAGGTCTCAGCTTTTGTTGATCACTGGGATAAAGTCCTGACCGAAGCCAACCGTTTTCAACAAAGCGGCACTGAAGTCGTTACAATACCAGCCTGGACAACTCTCAATATGAACCTGACTTATACACAAGGGGAGAGCACCCTGGGGTTGTATGTCGAAAATTTATTCGACAAGACCTATTACCATGGCAATGCCCGGGGCGTGTCTCCTGTAAAGTATATTCAGGCGCCGCGCAATCTGCGCCTGAGCTGGTCATATCGATTTTAGCGGGTAACGAACCCCCCGTTGACAAATAAAGTCTGGCCAGTTATCCAGCGTGCTTCTTCACTGACCAGAAAGTCAATCATGGGCACTACATCGTCGACGTTACCCAGGCGATTCAGGACACTGGCTGCGCTTAGATAGGCCACTGATTGCGCATTTTCCTCGCCATGAAAAAATGCGGTATCTATTGGGCCTGGTGCTACGACGTTGACAGTGACGCCGCGGCTACCAATTTCCTTTGCCAGTGCCCGGGTAAAGTCTTCCAACGGCGCTTTGGCACCGGCATAAGCGCCGTACAGGCCGGTAAACGCGCCGAGTAAAGAGGTGCCCATATTGATAATACGACCCTGATCCTGAATATGTCGGGCTGCGTGCTTCATCATGAGGAATGGGGCCTTGGTGTTAATGGCAAACAGCTGGTCGTAATCTTGCTCTGAGATATCCGCGATGGCTTTTTTCAGCACTTTACCGGCGTTGTTGATCACAATGTCTACTCGGCCGAAGGTTTCCAATGTTTGGCTGTAGAGCGCAAGAACCTGGCTTTCCTGGCTCAGATCGCCCTGAACCACAAGTGCCTGCCTGCCAATCTGAGTGATCTCGGCTGCGGTCTGCTGTGCGTCACTCAGCGATGCATCACTATGATAATGCACCACAACATTCGCGCCTCGTTCGGCCAGTGAAATGGCAAAGGCTCGGCCCATATTACGCGCTGAGCCAGTGACAATAGCGACTTTGTCGGTCAAATCGAAAAGTGTGCTTGAGGTGGACATAATGCTTACTCCTGTTGGATTAGTTGACGAAAGTAAGCTTAGTCGCTTGCGTTTATTTCAGGTATCCCATAAATTTTCATTTATTAATTGCGAAAAATGCAAAAAGTAATGAACACAAATGAGCTGACATTCCTCAAGGTCATAGAAGCTGGCAGTTTGAAAGGTGCTGCCGAGCAACTCAACACAGACCCTTCTTCGGTGAGTCGCAAGGTGGCGGCATTGGAGCAGCACTTGGGTATTAAACTGATTAACCGCTCTACGGTGCGATCCCAGCCGACTGAAGCCGGATTAGTGTATTTTCAGGGGCTAAAACATATTTCGGAGCAGCAGATAGAATTAGAAAATCGTCTGCGGGGGTTGCAGGATCAGCCCAGTGGGACTCTGACTATTGCTGCACCGGTCGATTTTGGTAATCAATTTGTCGTGCCTGTACTCAGTCAGATGCAGACGACTTACGACAATCTTAAGGTCGAGTTACTGCTGGGGAGCCATTTTGAAGACCTGACTGCAAATGGCATCGACGTGGCGGTCCGTATTGGTGTGTTGTCGGATTCGGCCCTGATCTGCCGAGGTCTGGGCATGGCCGAGCGGGTGTTGGTTGCCAGTCCGGATTATCTTGCCCGGGTGGGAGAAATTAATGAGCCGTCGATGCTTGAACGGTGTCAGTTTGTGTTTTATTCCCGCGCTCAGGGTAACGCGCAGGTGAGAGTGCTAAAAGGCACAAAAGCCATCCAAGTCAAAGTGTCAGGGGGGTTTACAGTGAACAGTGTATCTGCTGTCAGGCAGCTTGTACTTGCTGGTAAAGGGGTGCACCTGGGACCAAGATGGGCATTCAAAGAGGCGCTGAACAGTGGCAAGTTGGTGGCCTTGTTAGCGGATTATCAGCTGGAGGGGTTTCCTGTGCATGCTGTTTATCGGCCCGGTGGATATGTCCCGGCCAAGATCCGATGCTTTATTGATCTGATGAGTGAGCATTGTAAGCGTGCACTTTAAACGCTGAGCGAAAAAACAGCCATTGAATTAATAACCCACAGTCAGTCAACAATATTCTTCATTTTATTCTGTTGGACATTTGGTGTTTAATGATTGACCAATACCACGATAAGGAGCATTTGGTTGCTATTATGAGTCATCTTCAGCTTTACTATTTTCCACTGTCCGGGCACAGCCATAAAGTGCTCACACTTGCGTCAATGCTGGGTCTGAGCATAGAGACTGTGACCGTTGATATAAAATCCGGTGAACACCTGTCTGAGTCGTTTATACAATTCAACCCGGCTGCCAAGATACCTGTGTTGGTGGATGGGGACACGGTTATCACCGACTCTCATGCCATTTTGTTTTATCTTGCCCGGCAATATGATCCTGCAAGAGTCTGGTATCCAACTGACCTGACTACTCAGGTTGAGATCCAGCGATGGTTTGCCCTGTCTGCCGGTGAGTTGTGTACCGGTCCCGTGGCGCTGCGTGGGATCCGGGTGCTTGGGAAGCCCGGCAATGAGGCGCACGCGATGCAGCAGACGTTAAGGTTATTTTCACTTTTAAGCACCCAGCTTGAGCAAAGCCCCTGGCTTGCCGGGGGAACCCCGACTTTGGCTGACATTGCCTTGTACAGTTATACTGCGCTGATTGCCAGACTTGAGCCAAGCCTGCGTGATTTTCCGCGCGTACTTGACTGGTTGGCGCGCTTTGAGCAATTACCCGGATACCGGGCACTGCCTACAAAATAATCGTATGCTTGGTTGAGATACATTGCTGATTTTGTCAATGTGCCGGTCACAGAGAACGAGGCATTGGCGCAACACCTGACAGCAACCAGGCTTGTCTTGTGGTTGATGGGCCAAATTCAATCAACCCCGTGGCTTGCAGCGCAGCGTGCTGGTAACCCAACTCAGTCACGCTTAGCTGCAGATAGTATGCGAAAAAGCGCATATAAAAGTGTTGCGCCCCCATATCATCGAATAAATGGTAAATGGCTGTTAGTACATCAGGGTCACCGTTGAGCTTGTCGTGCCCACTGAGCTTGTGCATACCTGTTATCAGATTGTCCAGGTCTGCCTTTAAATCCGGGTGCATGTGTATCACTCTGGCAAGTGTCGGGCCCGGTTTTCTGCGCCAGTTTCGTTCTTTATGTGCGCTTTCATATTGTCTGAGTTGTCTCAAACGTGTGACTGCAAGCTCAATCAGGGTATCGGCGTCTGACTCGTCGGCACTGAGATAGTGCGCAAAGGCTGGTGCATAAAAAGCGCTTCTTAATAATGGGTTGGCCCGGCAATTAGGCATCTGAAGATGACGGGGCAAAGCCGCTGCCAGTGCTTCCGACAACCGGGCCGGGTTCGCGTCTGCCAGTATTGGCAGTAAGTCACGAAACACATCACAAGGTAGGGTGAGTGTCAATGTGATCTGAATGTCTTGCTGCGCTTTGAGCTTGCGATAGAGTTGCCCGGCAAGGGTATCGACTTCACCGGGTGGAATGAGTCCCCAGACCGCTAACTCATCAGCAAGCTGACAAGCAGCTTGTTCACTCAGGCTGGCCTGACGTGTGCTATGTGACAGGGTCAGCGCCAGATTGAAGTCCCGCATTGAAACTTGATCTGGTGCTTTAAAGGTCGGCATGGCCGCTTCAAAGTCGAGATAAAACTGACGTTTCTCTTCGCCCACCTGGTCCTGATAACATCGCTGGCCTTGACCAGCTAGCTTGACATCACCATAAACATTTTCTTGAGTGACAACATGAAACTTGGCATCTTCGCGGCTCATCGCCTGCCAGGAAAAGACGTTGAAGTGAAAACCCCAGGTGTGATGTAGCTGTGTTATACGCTGATTGAAAAACTGCTCAACGTTCACCTGTTTCAGGTGTGTGTCCAGTTGACTCATCAGTGTGCCGGTCACTGTGGCTTCATGCAATGCCGGTGTGAGTGCGTCGTCGCACACTGTCAGTTGCAAAAGTGCCTGATGCATCTGCACGCGATGGTAATGGTAGTAGAAGCTTAGCTCAACACCTGATTGAGCGGCTGTGCAGATAGAGGTTTCCAGGCTCTGCTGAATTTCTTTGATACGCGGTTTTAGTTCTTCGAGTTTGTCCAGCCCCAGTCGTTTCAAGAGCGCTGTCGCAACGGGGAGCAGTTGATTTGGTAATGTATTTGGAGGTAAGTGTGCTGTCAGTGCATCAACCTCTTCCGTAGAGCGTTGAAAGATAGCCTGCACCATAGCCGTGTATGCGACTTGAAACGCTTTTGGGTTACTCAGTTTTGCAGTGATACAGGCATTGACAGTATTTTGTGTATTGTTTGCGGTCGATTTGACATAGCTAAGGCGCAGTATATGAGGTGTGTCGACAGGTCGGACAAATATCACCTGGTAACCTCCCTCGATGGAGACCTCAAGGTTGGCGTTCAGACTGGCATTGAACGACAGATCCAGCAGCTCTCCTTGTGCTAGCCAGCGGCTGAACAGATGAAAGTTTCGACACAGCAACTCACTCCATTTTATTGAAGTGTGGACTGTTAATGTACCCTGAGTATCAAGCGCGAGAGACTCACCGGGCTTGAGCGATTTGACGTCCTCGTGGGAATAAATGCAGGGTATAGCGGTCAATTGCGCAGCGAGGGTATCTGCGATGATGTCGCCGGAGCGGGCGCTCAGGCAAGCTGCCAGCTGTATCTGCGTATTGGCCGATATGTGATTTGCTTGCTGGCGGAGCAGCGTTGTGGTGCCGCCAAGTGATGCTGATATTTCATAATGGAGCCAGCAGGTCCGGGGCTCAGCGCTGGTTTGGGTCGAAGGTTGCGTATTTTTAGGGACCGACTGGCTCATTGATGTACGATCATGCACCGGGTGATCCAGTAGCGTTGCAGTCAGTGCGCTACTTGCAATGGCATGGCCACCCAGTGCGGAAAAGGTTGTGTTGTCGGTGAGCTGGCTGTGCAGCAAACGAGCGGGCCCGGTGTAGTCTCTAAAAGAATGACTCAGATGCTGTAGTTGTTGTGATTGATTGTATTGCACATGTAATGGCATGCCATATTCCCTCAAGATAAAAGTACAATGCTGTCAGTAAGTACTCACATTATCTTGTTGGTACTTTAGGTGCAGGCTTCCTACCCTAAGGGATCATGCCCAAGAGCGCAACTCAATCTGGTGGCAATTCAAACCACAGTGCTTCGAGTGGGGTCGTTGCGGTTAGCTCAATAGACTCTTCTTCTGTGAGCCCTACTGCATCGCCTGCATTAAGGTGCGTTTGCGTGGATTGAGCTGCGCCCTTTATGAGGTGCAGATAACCCCAGCTTCCTGGTGCGTTCAGGGTCACAGTCTCGCCAGAAGATAACTGCAAACGATAAAGCCTGGCATCCTGATGGATGACCAATGAGTCGCGCTGTCCATCCGGGGTCACAAGTGGCGTAAGAGGACCTTTTTGGTGAATCGTAGCTTGTGTATAACTGGGATTGAGCCCCTTTTTGTTAGGCCTGATCCAGATCTGTAAAAAGCGGGTTGGCTCAGTCGCAAAATAGTTGTACTCGGAATGTGTGATCCCGGTACCAGCGCTCATCAGCTGAATATCTCCGGCTGGAATAATGTGATGATTGCCTTTACTGTCTTTGTGTTCCAGCGCACCTTGCATAACGTAAGAAATGATCTCCATATCCCGGTGCCCATGGGTATCGAATCCCTTACCCGGCGCCACTGTATCGTCATTGATAACGCGTAGTACGGAAAATCCCATATGTTTAGGGTCGTAGTAATGACCAAATGAAAAGGTATGCTGGCTTTGCAACCAGCCCAGATTAACCAGGCCCCGCTCTGAGCCGCGACGAATTGATGGCATAGCAGTGATGCTCCTAAACTGTGATATCCCTACTTTACTGCTCTATCATGGAGAACAAAATGCGCGAATATCGCACCTACCATTCTGTAAAAAAGAATGGTTGCGTAGTATTGCAAAGCGCGCGCTTTTAAGCCCATATGCTAGAGTTATACAGCCAAATGCAATCTGTTAACCCATTTTCAGGAAGTGTTATGTCGTCATTAAATCAGTTTATTCCATCGCCTGTGATTGCCGTTGCGTCGGCCTACCAAACACACCTTGGCGATATCGATGTATTTATCTGTTTTGCGCAAATAGACGATGACAATCAACTCCTGCTCCAGCTCAGGGAAACTCATGCATTGCAGGTTGGAGATTTGGTCACGGTACATCTGGATAATCGCACCGGTGTTAGCGAATATGACGCTGAGTTGAGTGTTTATCGTTTATCTTATAAAGGCCGGGTAACTGCACTCAATGAGACAGAGATAACCGTTTCTCCAATTGAGTATCAGGTTTATTATGGGATTTCGGTGGAACTGGAATATCGAGCGCCGGAGTATGAGTTCCCTGACGATCCGCGTGTGCAAACGCCATTGCCATGCACGCCGTTAACGGCAACGCCTGTAATGGATGATGAGGAACACGACAACAAAGTCGGGGTACTGATCACTAAAGCGCAATCACAACCACACACCACAGTGATGGCGTTTTTATCCAGCACCGATGATGATGTCTTTTTTATCACTTTGCCACAAACCTTTAAATCCAGCCTGATGAAGCGTGATAATCGGTGCTATTTTGCCATCGACAATCGTGCCAGTTTTACCTTTGAAAACTATGTAGAGTGGAATTACTCCATAATCGCAGGAAAGGTGCATCAGATAGCAAGTGACAGCGCCTTGTTCAATGAGGTGAGAGAATTGTTTATCTCTAAAAACCCCTGGGAAGTGGGGTTTTTCAGTCATCCGGACATTGAAATGTATCACCTGAAAGCTGAAAAGGTAGTGTGTCCTAAGCGATAGTGTTGTCAGATACTGACTGAATCTTGTTTATCTGAGAAGAAGTTTGTTTTTGTCTCGCATCTGATTAGACAATGCCTCTATGAGACTGATCCAGATCACTTTCAGGGGTCGCACTTTCGCGTTACAATTTGTCCAGTTATAAAAATATTTATAAAAATTAACATGGACAGAGAAGCATCAACAGTACAGGTTTGGGCCTTAAAAGGCTTCCTTGACGAATTAAAGCGTATTAACGACACCATGGAAGACCGGCGTTTTGTGTTTATACTGGGCGCTGGTGCGTCGATCCAGTCTGGTGTTAAAGGCGCAGCCCCCCTGGCAAGGGAGTGGATGCAAATGCTGTTTCATCGGGTGGTATCGCCCGAGACTGACTTTGACAGCTGGCTTAAGCTGAACCCGCTGGAAATCGATAACTGGCAGCCCGATAACCTGGCTGGTCATTATCCCGAGATATTTGCTCGTTGTTTTTCTGGCGATCATGAGGCTGGCTTCGCAGAGCTGGAAAAGGCCATTGAAGCTGGTAGTCCGAGTTTTGGTTATGCCGTACTAGCCTGGATAATGACCAAAACCAGCCACAACATGGTGATCACCACCAACTTCGATAATCTGGTCGCCGACTCTTTGTATATTTACGGTCGTCGCTCTCCTCATGTGATTGGTCACGAAACCCTAGCTGGGTATCTGAAGCCACTGGCACGACGCCCTATGGTGGCCAAAATTCACCGTGACTTGTTTACCGACCCCATCAATGACCCGGATGGCACCGGGCAGCTGAAAAAGCCCTGGGAAGATGCCCTGAAGAATATCTTCAAATTCTATACCCCCATTTTTATTGGCTATGGCGGTAACGACGGCAGTCTGATGAACTTTTTATCTGATTTATCACCAAGGGACATCAGTGGCAGACCGTTTTGGTGCTATTACGAACCAGGCGGACAACCAAATGGCGACATCGCTGCGCTGATGCAAAAGCACAACGGTGTGCTGGTCCCGACCCCTGAATGGGATCAGTTGATGCTGGATATCGGTAACCTCTGGGGTTACAAGCATGATGATCAGCTAAACGATTTGGAGCGCTACACCGAAGATATGAAGCAAACGCTTCAGGAGCAGGTACTGAATACCTCTCGTGAGGGCGGAGAAGACATCAAAGCAAAACTACTGCCTAAGCCTAAGCAAGAGCAGGATAAAAGCTGGTTGGATTGGACGCTAGAGGCTGAGAATAAGTCGACCTTGGAAGAAAAGCTTGAGCACTATCTGCTCGCAGTGAAGGCACTACCTAAATCACCTGAGTTACTTAACAACTACGCTAATGCACTATTTGATAATGGCAGAATACAAGAGGCCGAGCGCTACTATAAAGATGCTATCACTTTGGATCCTGATGATTGTGAATATCAATATAACTACGCTTTGCTATCTGAGAAAGCGGAATTATTTGACATAGCGGAACATCATTACCTAAAGGCATTAGAGTTAAACCCACAATATATTTCAGCTTTGAACAACTATGCGAACCTGTTATCTAATCACAACCGGCCGGATGAAGCTGAGTTGTACTATAAAGAAGCAATTGCATTAGACCCTGACGATTGTACGTTGTACAACAACTATGCTGATTTACTGATTCAACAAAAGCGCCTTGACGAAGCCGAAGCACTGCTGCAAAAAGCATTGGATTTAGTGCCCGGGCACCCGGTGTTCATCGAAACCAACGCGCAGTTATTGTTTGCACAAGGCAAATACCAAGAAGCGCTGAGCACGATAGAAAGATTATTGAAGCTAGATCCTGACAGCCAGGGTGTTAAAGACATTAAAGCGCAGATCGAGCAAGAGATTAAACGCGGTAAAAAAGGCGTTTCGTGCAGAAAAAAATGAAAGGCACAGCGTGGCTGTGTGTTAAGCAGATGCCGGCTCAGGGCTGATATAACCAAGGGGATTTGGCATGAACCTAGTGTGTATGTGCTCAGCCCAGTTAGATGTTTGGAACAGTCAGCAGCCTTTTAAAATGTCTTACTATCGAATACAACTCCAACCCTTTTCATCCGTTATCCCGTGCTCGATACGGGATCTTGTTTTAGGCGACTCCGTTGATGATGTATTGCGTGGTCTCACCTTCGCCCTTCCTCCCTCCACTATTGCACGATAGTTGTCCCAAAAAGTCACGGTCGCACAGTCAAAGTAATCCCTAAGCCACAATCAAGCGTGATAGGTGTGTCGATGGGCGCTGACTCAGATGTTATCTCGCCGACAGAAAAACGCTCTGCGTCCGTGTTTTGTTCATAAGCGCTGCAGGCATAAATGACATACCAGTGTGCGCCTTCGTGCCACAGTGCAGAGATAGTCGCCTGAAATGTTCTCTGTCCAACTTCGCCACTGAATGTGGTCGCCTCTTCTGATAACGTCAATCTGCCTCCTGGCCATTCAACGACCTTTGACGGGGGGGATACACATGCCATTAAAGACAAAATGAGTGGTATCAGCAGGTAAAATCGTGGCTTGATTATCGGCATGATTAGCCTCTTTTGTTGCACAAGTTCCGGTTAAGATGACACAGAAAAACGTGCTTTTCCAGCTCGGAAATAAGGTGGGATTTAGAGACTGTTGTTAAGCAAAAAAGACCATGTTAATGGCTTTGAAATGGGCTGTTTTATCATCAGTTAGAATAACCATTGCTCAGCCTTCATTGGGCTCTCGTAACCATTCATCACTTTTCCATAAGCGATTTTATCCAATACTTATAATAACTTGCAGCCCATCAAAGCAAAGCAACAAAATGGGTGGCCGGATATGGAACAGCAATTTAAAGATCGCAGAGCAGAACTTTTGGTACAAAAAATGCGCCGTACCGAGCGCTTTATGCGCCATCAGCAGCTCGAAAAGACAGCGGTGTCATTTGGTGGTGAGCAGCTTGAGTTTATCGAGCATGCAATGGTCGATGGACTGAACGAAGACACCATACGCACCATTGAATTTCATCGCCGTTGTCTGGCGGCGGGGATAGACAATGGTCGTCACTACTGGTGCTTTAAACAAGGCGAACAGCTGGTTGGCATGTCCGGTTATCATTATCGCTTATGGGACCCAAAAAGCATTGTCTGGGGAGGCTGGTTTGTAGCCGATCAGCATGTCTCACCTCTGGTCAAAATGGCAATGTTGCTGGATACCCTAAAGGTCTTGTTGGAAGAAACCAATTATGAGGAGCTGTACATTGAGGTGTTTGCCGACACCACGCAGTCCAATATTCTCAATATCTATCATTCTTTGCAGTTTACCTCTTTGGGTCGTTTCGAAAGCTTCTATGGTCCGCAACAGGATATGGTGGTGATGAAACTGGAGTTGGCTGAAGTAAGAGCCTTATGGCTCAATACCACGCGTCCACTTGAGCGGGTTCAGTAGCATGCTCTTGTTATATGTGGAGTCTGGCGCGGGGTCACGAGCACTGGCAGAGGCTCTGGCGAGCGGTTTTCGCAAACAAGGCAAAACCGTTGAGCTGTTGTCAGTGTCCGATCTGTTGCCACAGTGGCTCTCCGACTTGCTGTTTGGTCAGTATTATCAGTGGTGCATGTCGGGCAAACAACATCACAGTAAGTTATATGCAAGCCGCTGGTTTTATCCGTTTCTCTACCGACTATTACCGTTGTGGCTGGCGCTTAAAGGCAATGAAAAGCTGGAAGAAGCGAAAGCGGTGATCCGTCGCCATAACCAGGTGGTTGCCTGTAGTTATTACGGTGCATTTTTCGCCCGTTATTTTGCCAGACTGGCTGGGCACAAGGTCGAAGTCAGTGGCGTGCTGGGTGATTATCAAATCTCTAATGGCTGGCGGACGCCGTTAACTCAGTTGTTTGTTTCTCATCAGTACAGTCATCCTGTGTTGGACTGGCATCGCGCCAGAGGGACCGACATATTGCCCCTGGGTATCCCGACTGAGGTAGCCTCAGACTTAACGGTGACAGACCAAAACACCGCGAAGAAGAAAGAGGCTGCTCTGAACATTTTACTCTGCGGCGGTGGCTGGGGGTTGGGCATTTCGGCTTCAACAGTGGCTTTGTTATTGGCTCAGAACCCCTCTGGTTCGGTGACGGTCATTTGCGGCCAGAATGAGGCTTTACACCAGCTGCTAGGAGCACGTTTTAGACAAGAAGTTGCCCAACATCAGTTGCAACTGGCCGGGTTCGTGTCGGATATGCAGCCCTACTATGCCCAGGCGGACATCATAATTACGAAAGCAGGCGGCCTGACTCTGACCGAAGCGGCCCTGGCCAATACCTGTCTGATCATTCATGGCGCTTTACCCGGGCAAGAGCAACACAATCGAGCGGTGTTTGTCGCTCAGGGCGCAGCACTGAACGCGCGCAATGATCAGCAGCTCAGTGACTTGCTCAACCAAATACAGACATCGGCATCACTGCGCAGCCAAACCATCATGAAGGCTGCCACTTTAGTGAACGCCAATGCATCAAACCAGATTTGTCATCATTTACTCGCAAGTAGCAAATAATATTGTAGGAGTCGATTATGTGGACTAAGAAAGCCACGCAACTGGCGGTCAGCGAATTACCGCAGGCACATCAGAATTTTATGGCCAGAAACCCAGGGTTTACCGCCCATCATCAGGCCAGCACCGAGCGAGTGGCTAACGCCCTCAGACGCTATGCCGCGAGCGGAAAAATCGAAGCAGATAATATCTGTAAGCTGGTCATTAAAATGACCAGCAGCTGTAATTTGCGCTGTGAGCAGTGTTTTCAGTGGCGTGAAACAGGCTTTCACCATGGCCTGGATCCTACGGCCATCCCTTATGAGCAAAGTGGTCATTTATTTGATTTTGTCGAGCGTCAGCGCTGCGACATCATACTGACCGGGGGAGAGCCCACTTTACACCCTGACTTTCCAAAGTTTCTCAGCCGTCTGGCTGAAGCCGGATGCTTTATTTATATCTGTACCAACGGCCTGATGATTAAGCGCCACTTTGAGGTATTGAGTAAGTATCACGATCAGCTGGCCTTTTTGATTTCCATCGACGGCCCAAAAGACATCCATGACTCGATCCGGGGTAAAGGCACCTACAACAAAACCATGGCCGGTATTAAATTGCTGGCTGACGGTAAAAAAGAGGGTAAACAGTGGCTGATCGGGGTAGAGAATACCATGATGGCTAAGAATCTGGACCGGGCGACTGAGTTACTTAATGAGTGCGAACAGGCGGGTGTTGACTGGATGATCTACAACCACCTGTGGGTCGTGGACATGATGGCGCGCAGCGAATATCACCGCTTTTGTGAAGACTTTGATACTGTGCCTAATTCCTATACCGGATTTGATATGGGGGACTTTCGCCCGGATTACATTGAACATGTCATCGACACTATAGATACATTGCGTGCCTATCCGGCACAGATCCCCGTGTTGTTCGGGCCGGATTATGATGCGGATGAAATCCGTCAGTACTATCGCGGCAAAATGCCAGCACGGCCACATTATCTCAAAATGGGTGTGAAATTGGATGTTGATATTGGTGGCAAGCTGGTGATGACCAAGCAGTTCCCTGATCTGGTATTTGGTAATGTGCTTGATACCCCAATTGAGGAGCTCATTGCTTCTGAGCCATACCAGCGTGCAGCAAAGACGATGCGTGAGCAAAGCCTAAAGGTGCTCAACGCGTGTCCCGATGCACATAACTTTTTGCTCTAGAGGTGCGCATGTTGTCCGTGATCTTGCCTGCTCATAATGAAGCAAAAACTTTAGCAGTTACTTTGCCGTTACTGGTTGAACAGTTGCCTCTGGATGCTGAGCTGATCGTGGTCTGTGATACCTGTTCGGATGCAACCGTGCAGGTGGCGCGGGCCTATACTGAGCAGGTATTTACTATTTCCGCAGGCAGTGCCGCTGCAGCGCGTAATTATGGCGCTGCACAGGCAAATGGCAACATGCTGCTGTTTCTTGATGCCGATACCCTGTGTAGTGCGCAATTACCAGCGCAGATTGCTCAGTTTGCCAAGGATAGTCACAGAGCTGTGTATGGTACGGCGCCACTGAAGAGCGACAGTGGTCACTGGCTCGGTCGTTTTGTCGCGACAGATATCAATCGTTTTAACCAGCGTCACCAGAGCATGGGCGGCAATTGTTTTGTGTCGGCTGACTTGTTTGAAACCGTTGGTGGCTTTAATACACGTTTATTACGTGGCGAAGACACCGATCTGGGCGTGCGTTGCCAGCGTGAGGGTGGGCATTATGTGTGGCTTAGTCAAAGCCACTTTGTTCACAATGAGCGTAAGTTCCGCACTCATGGTTATCTGCGGTATTACGGCTCGTTGTTACTCGGTGGCGTTTTATGGCAGCTTTCACCGCGCTTGTATGCCCGCAGTCTGGGAGGACAGGCATGATAGAAAAATGCAGAGCCCTATGGCAGGTGCTGTCGCTCAAACTGGTTTTATTGAGCAGCTTAAGCGCCTGCACCACCATTTTGATCCTACATACCTTCACCATGGCACTGCAACTGGATAGTAGTAATTCGGCCAGCCTAGCTCAGGGCGCTATCTGGTTCTCAATGGCTTTCATTGGCTTTGTGGTGGTGCAGCTGACCTTTCAGCGCAGCGTGATCCGACTGACTGAAACCACCATCAAGACCGTGCGGTTGGATATTCTGGATGCGGTGCGCCATGCGCGATTGCAGATGATCGAGCAATTTGGCCAGGAGCGGATCCTCTCGGCGATTGCTTATGATGCCAACACACTCAGCCAGCTTAATCAGTTCGTCGCGTTAAGTGTGGGCCACTTATTTACCGTGATTGCGGCACTGATTTACATGTTTGTGATTGCGCCTATGGGGGCATTACTTGCACTGGGTCTGATAGCGCTTGCAGTGACGGCCTATTGCTTACGCTTTGCCCGCATTCATCAGGGATATGAACGTGCGCGAGAGGCTGAGGACAGCTTCTTTACGCATTTGCATGATCTGTTGATGGGGATCCGGGAAGTGAAGCAAAATGCTGTGCGCAATGACTCGCTGTATCAGGAACACCTGACCCGGGATGCGACTGCAGTCCAGCACAATAAAATCATGGCGGAATGTCGTTTTGCGCATAATCAGCTGATGTTGATGGCCGCACTTTATCTATTGGCTGCGGTGGCGGTATTTGTTGCGCCGCTGTGGTTTGCCTTATCGCCCCAGCAGAGTATCAGCTTTGTGATCATCACTTTGTTTATGGTGAGCCCGTTCCACAGCAGTATGGAGTTATTTCGGGTGCTTAGTCAGCTCCAGGTTTCGCAACAAAAGCTGGCTGAAATCAAACAACTGGCCTGCGAAGCCGGGGAGCAGAGCATTGTGCCATCAGACGTGTCGTTTTCGCATCGGCTGACGCTCCACAAGTTGATGTTTGAGCACCAGCAAGGGTTTACCGTGGGGCCTGTTAATCTGGAGGTTAATCAGGGAGATATCGTGTTTATATCTGGCGGTAATGGCTCCGGTAAAACCACCTTTATGCGCTTACTCAGTGGCTTGTATACGCCGCGAAGTGGCCAGATCTGGCTTGATAATACCCAGTTGGATGATGCTCAGTTATTGGCTTATCGCCAGCTGTTTTCCGGTATCTCGGCGGACAGTGTGGTGTTTACTGATCGCTATGGTCAGCCGATGCATGAAGCGTTGATCAATCAATGGCTGGACAAGCTGGCGTTGAGCGACAAAGTGCAGTTTCGTGACGGCCGCTTTACCAATACCCGCTTGTCGACGGGCCAGATGAAGCGCCTGGCCCTGGTGCAGGCTTTGATGGAAGAGCGTCCTATTCTGGTGTTGGACGAATTTGCCGCCAACATCGACCCCGAAAGCCGCCAGGTGTTTTACCGTCAATGGTTACCGACATTGAAGGCCATGGGCAAAACCCTGTTCGTGATCACCCATGATGAGGCGTACTTTGATTGTTGTGACTGCCATTACCTGATGCGTGATGGTCAGCTGCATCCCTATCCGGCACAGTCGTTGTCGCTGGTTAAATCCCACTAAGGAGCTTGCTATGAAAGATTATCAGTTAACCTGGTTGGCACCAAGGGTGACAACGCAAACGACGGCAATATTGGTGCCGTTTTATAATGAAGCAGGTAATAAAACACACTTTGCTGAGCGACTGGCTTACTTTGATGGGCTGGCAGCCCGTCATCCCGAACTTGATATTATCCTCATTGATGACGGCTCTACCGATCAACCCTTCTCGGCCAACACAGAGCAGCTAACACATCTTAGCCTCAGCCGGGTGACGCCAAATGGTCAAAAGATTGGGGCGCTTTACACTGTGATCCAAGCTTTGTCTCATCAGTACATCATTTTCACCGACTTTGATACTGAGCTTCAGGGTCTGGATAACCTGCCTGATATACATAATAAGTTAGCGACGGACGCCACTGCAATGGGTTGCTATTTCAGTATGCGCCCCACAGCCGGTAACACGCCCGCGGTGCAGTTTCAGATGCTGGAATATGCGCTGGAGCGAGCGAGTTATCAATTCAGTAAGAATGAGGGCAGTGTGCCTATTATGCCGGGTGCGGGCTGCTTGTATAAGCGGCCAGTCATAGAGGATCTGTTGTCCCGGCACAGCGGGCTGCGCAGCGGTGAAGACAGAGAAACGTGTTTGCTGGGTCTGGAGCTGGGCTATACGGTATTTTATGCACCTCAGATTGAGGCGCTGACACAGCCGCCGCAAACCTTCGCTGCTTTACTGCATCAACGTCGGCGCTGGTCGCAGGGGTTTGTAGAGGTCGCGTTGCATAAAGCGGCGTTTTATCGCAACCAGATGGCAGAGAAAACCGTATTAGGACTGCGCCATCGGATCGATATGATTTCAGTGAGCATTTTTTTATTAATGCCGCTGATATTGCTGATGGCATTTCTTATCAGCAGTACTGTCGGCATGGCCCTGGTTCTGGCGTGGACGGCACTGGGCTTTGTTGAAACCTTTTGGCTGTACAGCAAAGCCAGCGATGAATTTCGTACCATCCCCCACCATAAGCTGAAGTTGTGTCTGATCCCATTTGCACGCGTGCTGCTGGAAGTGCCAACCTGGTGGCGGGTGATAGGACGAGTCTGTCTGAACAAACTACAAGGTAAAGGAGCATGCGCATGAGCAGTTACTTTGTAGCCCAAACCGGCAACCCGTTTATTGCGGGTCAGTATAGCCGAGTACACAGTCTGGGTATGGATTGCCGGCCCCGTCATTTGACCCGCCAGCTAGAGCTGGGCTGTCGACGCGGACCATTTGACTGGATCGGTGGGCGTTCTGTCGCCGATCTCGATAAGGCACTGCAAACGCGGTGCAAAGAGGTACTCTTACTGGAGAACCTTGAGCCTTATGAACCTGATTGCAAAGAGTACCGAAAGTACGCTGATCGCTCAGCGGGATACCTTTCTGCCCATGACTTTGCGATAGAAAATCATGATCTGGTGCACGAGTATCCAGTTTTTCGTGAGAAGTTTGATGGCATTTGCAATCGCTTCTTTTCTGAACTGGCTGAACTTGACAGTGTGCTGTTTTTTTTAAGTGTGGCAATGGAAGAAAATGCCGACTGGCAGTTTGAAACCCCGGATGAGATCCTGGCAAACACGCTGAAATTAAAAACGACGCTTGAGCAAGTGTGCTCAAATGCCCAGGTCGCTCTGCTGGTGGCCACCTTTCATGACGAGTTGGTTGAACAGAGCCGGCCTGGGCTGGCGTTTACCCGTAAATACACCTTTGATAATGATGAGCCCTGGATGGAAGGTCAGGAGCTGATACATTGGAGCAATATGCTGGTCGGTGTCAATGGCTTTACCGGGCTGGCAGCCCACAGGGAGTCGGCATGAAATCAGCCACTGTTGCCGACATGGTCACTAATATTCTTAATCAGCCCATTCAGGCTGTGGCACTTCAGGGCGATAATTGGACCTGCAATTATGGCGAACTGCGCGGGCAAGTGATGGGATGTGTTAAGCAGCTGCGCGACTTGGGAATTCAGTCTGATGAGTGTGTCGCTGTGTATGGCGATGATCCGCGCTTAAGTGCTGTGGGGATAATCAGCGCGTTGTTGCTTGGCTGTCCTTTTGTCTGTCTGGACGTGCATTTTCCCGCTACGCGCAAACAGCATATGTTGGCCCGCAGCCAGGCGCGCGTTGTACTTTATAGTCAGAACGATCCTTGTTTGGGTGTTACAGGTTGTAGAGTCGAGCTGGGTTGTGCTTTGGCCGATGATGTATTGGCGGCTTGTGACGTATCGACAGACAATCAGGATGAGGCTAGGCGCGTTGCTTATCATGTGTATACCTCTGGCAGCACAGGCAAGCCAAAAGGCATCGCGATTTCACGCCACAGCCTGGCTCAGCAGATCCAGGCTGCTCGGCAACAATACCAGCTGACACCGGGCAATCGTGCCTTATGTATTTTATCCAGCTCAACAGACGCCTTTTTGCAGCAATTATTGATGTTTCTGTCAGTCGGAGCTTGTGTGTGTTTTACACAAGGTTCGGTGCTTGATCCAGCCGAGTTTGCAAAAGTCTGCATCTCGCAGGCAATCACCCATATTGATGTGCCCCCCAGCTTGATGGCGAACTTTTTGGCAGATCCCAAAGCCCGTGACTGGCTGTCGAGCATGCACCTGAGTACGGTGATCCTCGGCGGTGAAGAGTTCAGTCACAACATAGTGCGTCAATGGGACAGGCTTAATTTGTTTGAACACATTGCGTTATATAACGAATATGGCCCATCCGAAGCCACAGTGACCTCCTGCTTACATCAGGTAACCCGGGCAGATTTAAAGCGTAGCCGGGTGCCCATTGGTAGGCCTTCGGCGGGTAGTATTTTGCTGATTGTGGACGAACAGGGCAGACCGGCAAAACAAGGTGAGTTGCTGATCGGTGGTGAGGGGGTGGCCCTGGAATATCTGGCAGAGCCGCAAAAAACAGCACTGCAGTTTATTTCTATGGCGCGCCTTGGCAAGACGCAGCGATTCTATCGCAGTGGCGATCTAGTGTGCCGGGATGAGCAGGGGCTGATCACCTATCTTGGGCGGCTGGACAATCAGGTTAACCTGCTTGGCCATCGGATTGAGTTAGAAGGCATTGAAGCCGTGCTGGATCAGTATCCGGGCATCCGCAGTTCGGCGGTATTATGTGTTGACACTCAGCTGATCGCTTTTATAGCGGGCGACCTCAATGATGCAGATACGACCGCGCTGCGCAAAATGCTAAGCGAGGCATTACCTGCCTATATGTTGCCAGCACAGTTTTTTTATTATACGCAGCTGCCAACCACCGCGATTGGTAAAATTGATAAGCCAGCTTTAAAGCGCGTTGCTGAACTTAGATTAGAGCAACGCGAACAGGTGGCGACCTTGCCAGAGTTAGTCGCACAGAGTCTGAATGTGCCCTTGGCTTATCTAAATAGTAACAAGGGCTACAAAGCACAGGGAGGTGACTCACTGAAAGCGCTGACGTTACAAACCCGTGCCAGACAACATGGCTGGTCAGTATCGTTAAGCCAGTTGCTCAGCGATGTACCTCTGGCCCGGTTAACGTCTTCCTCGGCTCGCACCTCATTACGTTTTGAACCAGCGTTGCTTAACTTTGCTCTGCCTAATAAGCTGGCCATGATCCATATCGATGGGATTGAGCGCTGGCAGGTATGTACTATGTTGTTCACTCAACAACAGCTGAGCTGTGAAAAAGTCCATCAGGTTGTGCGTATATTACTGCTGAAATACCCGGCTTTAAGGCTGCGCTTTGACCCAGTAAACATGACGCAGCGTGTGAGTAAAGGGGCTTTACATCTGAGTGCTGAGCTCACGGTATCGAGCTTTGATGATTTTAAACAGCAAGCCCGTGCGGCATTTAAAGCTTATTTGGCTGAGTCTTCATTATCAGAGCAATTGGTGACCATTGCTAGTTATCGAAGTCGCTATGGGCATATAGTCGCGGTAGGGATCAGCCACTTATTGGTGGATGATATCAGCTTACAAGTACTCAGTAGCGACCTCGAAAGCCTGCTGAACGCCCCCAAACACTTCGACAGACAGCGAGACTGGGCGCTATTGCATTGGCAGCGGCAATGTCACAATGCGGTCATGGCGGGCCATTTTAATGCCGATCTCAGCTACTGGCGGGAAGCGTTGAACACACTTGGTGCATTTTGTCAGGAAGCGGAGCGTAAACTCGTAAAGCTTCATAACAACAAGCCTATCTATAGCCTGGTACAATTAGCCACCCCACAGCAGCTAGCTTTGTTATTACCGCGCTTAGCCCGTGAGGGCACATCACTACAAGTGGTGTTGTTTGCTGCCTTGGCACACAGTTACTATCAATGTAGCGGTGACAGTGCCGTTGCTGTCGCACTGGAAAACAATGGCAGACAGCCTTTCACAGGCAATGGCAGCGGGATCTCGGTGGAAGTGGGGCAGGCAGTGGGCTGGTTTGCTCACAGTGCGCCGTTGCTGCTGCATGCGGGTGAGGAACCAGATTCACAATTGGCACTGACGCAAGCGGATCTAACCAGATACCCGGTGGGTGGGCACAGTTATGGCTGGCTAAGTATGTTTAGCACGGATGAGGCATTTAAAACGCTGGTGCAAACCCGGGCACCCAGAGTGTCGGTTGCTTTTGCAGATCTGGGTGATTTGCCGGAGCAGCAGTTGTTTGCTCAGCCAAGGTTTGGTCTGAGCGGACAGGATTGGCTGACAGACGAGCAGGTATTTGCTTTTGAACAGCGTTATCACTGGTTACAGGTTCGTTTTGTTCGCGATCAAGATGTTGGTCTGGTCGTTGAGTTAAACAGTGATGCCGACCTTGTCAGCGAGCTTTGGCTGGACAGTTTATCCGGATTGATAGCGAGGTGCTTTGACCAGAATTGTTGTGAGTGACAGACTATTTTACTCCGGCAACTGGCGGAAAAAGTGCCTGATATGTTATAAGCTTAGGTACCTGTTTCAGTAGGTAGGGTAAAAGTGCAATTAGGTCGAGACTACTTAACATTCATATTTGTCAGCCTGCTATGCTTAAGTGCATTTAGTACAGCGGCACAGATCTGTGCGCAAACTGTTACAGTCAGTGCCAGCGACAACTGGCCACCCTATTCCTATCGGGTAGATGAGCAATATCACGGACTGGATATTGAGATCCTCGAGCTGGTCCTGAAAAGTGCCAATTTATGTTGGCGCTATGTATCATTCCCTTCATCCAGCCGGGCTTTTGAAGAATTTAAAAAAGGTAAAGTCGATGTGATTTTTGCAGCCAGCTTTACCCAGGAACGACGCCGGTTTTCGGAGTTCAGCTTGCCGTATCGGGATGAGGTGATGCAGTTGTTTCGCCACGTTGATAACCCTTTGAGTCCGCAAAGTGCATTTGCGCCTACCTTAAGCTTTTTGACCAAGTCTATCGTGGCCGTGAATCGCGGCAGTGTCTATGGTGATGCCTTTTCACGCATAGTTCAGCAGTGCCCGGATTGTGTGGTGGACATTAACCTGGCCACAGAGCGTTTTGACTTGTTGGTCAAAAAGCGTGTCGACTATGCGGTGGAAGATTTGTTCACCGGTATTTATTTAATTAACCGTGATCCCTACAAGGCGCATGTGAGGGCAAGCCGTTTGACCGTACATAAAAACCCCGCGCATTATATGATCCGGCCAGGCCTGTTCAGTGAGCAACAATTGCAGCAATTCAACCTGGCTATTGTGCGCAATCAGGCGGCGATTGACGGGTTGATAGATTTACATTTTCAGCGCCTGTTATCCGGTTCTGTGCAAACTAAGCAGTAAGCGTGCACTGTGCTGGTCGGCGCATATGGTATTCAAATTCGTCTTCATCATAAGTTTTAAAGCCCAGTGAGAAATACAAATGACGGGCCGGGTTGTGTTTGAGCACAGTCAGGAAAAACGGGTTCTCGGGATATTGTTCAAACATGTGCCTGAGTGTGTTGCGTCCCAGCCCTTGCTTTTGATATTGCGGATCAATTTGTAACTGCATCACCTCCACTTGCTTGTCTCGCAGTCGGAATTTGAGGGTTCCGACCCTCACCTGATCAATGATCAGCAAATGAGAGTGAGCATAGTCTTCCTCAAGCCGGCACAGATGCGCCTCGTCACTGAGGAAAACCCCTTCCCGTTCCAGATGTTCCACCATAGTTTGCAGACGTAGGTTTAACAGATAGGGTTTGTCGGTATCGCAAGCTTGCTTTAGTTCAATATGCATTGTCCTTTCCTTGTTCTGTTTGTGGTTATTTCGTCAGAGTGCGTGGATATGCAGCAATACTTTATGTATCGGCTAGTGAGGACCCTGTTCTTGCAGCCCTGAATTCATCTAATCCCAAAGCGACAGGGGTTGCAAGCGGAAATTGTTTAAAGAAACAAAACTTTAATGAATCTGATTAGCCTTGACTGGGGCATACAGATAATGACCGAATAGGGATAATCTGCGCGCTCGAGCGACTATATTTTGTGCTTTGTAGTTGAATGTCTGGTTTTAAAACCGTACCATAATTGCAAATGATAACGATTAGTATAAATATGAGTTTTATTGCAATTATCCCGCTTTGGCTGGCCGCACTGAGTTTGTACCTCGGCAGCCAGCGACAAATTATCATCACGCGTGCATTACCCAAACCTTTGGCAGGGTTTGGCGCTATGTCTTTATTTTTACTTGGTATTGTAACTTTTAGCTTTGATTACCCTTGGGTTTCGTCGATGTTGGCGGCGCTGGTGGTGTTTATGCTGAGTTTGTTTACGGTGACGATTAGCTCGGGTTATTCCAGAGGGCGCACCTTGTCGATTACGGGAGGCGTGTGTTTGTTTAGCCTGCTTTTTGGGGGAGCAAGCTATGTGGCCTAAAACACTATCGGGTTTGTTCATTGGCCTGTTCTTATCCATCTCTGTGGTGCTTAACCTGAATTTACTGTTGCCGTTTTCAGAGGGAACCCGCCTCTTAATTGGCCTTATTCTGGCGTTTCCCATTTGGGCAGCGGCGCTGGTATGGGCCTATTCATTTCCTTCGGCCTGGAAGTCTTTCAGGGCCTTGATGTTGGCGCTGGTGCCATCCGTTTTACTTAATACTGCCCTGATGGTGCTGAGGTAAATCAGACAATGAATAATCAAACCCTTAAATCACTGACCAATGCGCACGCCTGGGTCGGTCTGATCATTTCTACCGTCTTGTTTGTGGTGTTTTTTGCCGGTGCTATTACTTTGTTTAAGGACAATATCACCAGCTGGGAGCGCACTCCTTTGTTGGTTGATGCTGCGCATAACACTGAGCATCCGGCGTTTGATAAAGCCATAGCCACCATCGAGAAAAATTATCAGGTGGATATGCATGGTGGCATGTTTATGTATGCCCCTGACCAGCACAACCCGTTTATTGAGGCCCGATTTGAGAGCGAGCTGGATCAGCCAGATCCGATCACAGGTGAAGACCATCTTCATCAGGCCTTGTTACTGGACGCTATTACAGGAGAAATTGTAGCCAGCAGCGATACGCATAACTATGCGCACTTCCTGTACAAAATGCACTATGACCTGGGGCTGGGACGCGCAGGCTTATATTTTGTTGGCCTGGTTACCCTGTTCTTTTTTGTGGCGATCCTGAGTGGCATTGTGATCCACTGGCGCAAACTGTTCAGCAAGTTCTTTCAGTATCGAAAAGAGGGCAATAAAGATAAGTGGCTTGATGCACATAACCTGATAGGTACTATGGGCTTGCCGATGCATCTTATGTATGCATTTACAGGCCTGGTATTTAATCTGGTGATTATTTACCAGATCTCCTACGCGGTGATTTTGTATCAGGGCAATCAGGAAGCCTTGCTGGATGCGGCCGGGTTCGATCAGCCTCACCTGGAAGAAGTCGATAAGCGTATGGCCATGACAGGCGTCGATGACATGTATCGTCGAGCTATGGCTACTATGGGCGATGTCACTATACAAAGGATCAGCATTGAGCACTTTGGTGATGAGAATGCGATTTTGGTGTTTGCAGCGACCAGTAACGAAGACTTCTCTTTGTGGCGCGAAGTACGCTATCTGATGAGTAGTCAGGAGCAAATCTATCTGACTATGGACAACTATGACAATGCCGTGCGTGGCGGATTGTCGACCATTGCCAGCCTGCATTTCGGTGATTTTGCTGGCTATGGTATGCGCCTGGCGTTTTTCTTGTTTGGTCTGGCGACTGCCTATGTGATCATCACAGGTAACCTGATGTGGATTGCCAAACGCGCTAAACAACGAAATCAGAGCCAGCGTAGCCTCAACTTTGTAAGGCGTTTAACCTCAGGGAGCTTTATTGGCGTTGTGGCGGCTACTGCGGCAGGGTTCGCACTGGCACGAGCGCTGCCGGTTGAGTTTCTGGGGCGGGCTGAGTTGATTGAACGAAGTTTCTATCTTATCTGGGTTATCAGTATTGTGGTGTCACAGCTTATGAGTAATCAAAAGCTGTTTTGTAAGGCGTTGCTGAGTGCGTCTGCTGCGCTGTTTGCAATGACGGCTATCAGCGACTGGACCTTGTTCTACAGTACGTCGAGTCTGCTCGACGGTGCTGCACTGCGGGATGTTTTGCTGGTTGATACTATGCTGCTGCTATTGGCGGCCATTTGTATGGCCGCAACGAAACGTGTGTATGCGCAGGAAGTGAAGGCACAGCCAATTGGCGCTGAGCCCATAACCTCTTAGGCATAACATCCATGATGAGAAGGCGTTGTGAACAGCGCCTTTTTTTGTGCCCGAAATAAAGGCATAGTAGGGAAATTATCACAATACAAAGGACCCTGTGTCACTATGAAATCACAGACTTTCTTTTCCTGGATTTGGCGGATTAACGGCCTGATCATTTTGCTCACAGCATTGTTTTTGGGCGCACTCTTTGTTTATGAAGTCGGCAAAGACTTACTCAGGGAGCGCAGTGAGCCAAACGTAACGTTGAACCTGGCTGAGGATAAAGACCAGGAAGAGAACTGGGATCTGGGTTATCCAGTACAGCTGGGAGATTACGATTACTTTTTAATCCCATTGGAATCTGAAAAGCTGACAGTCGACGCGTCAGATCTCTCTGCGATAGAGGGGTTTAAGCGCAATAGCGGGCCGCACCAAATGTTTAGCAGTTATCGAGAGTCGCGTATGAAAAATGCCATTTTGGTCAACGCCAGTACCAATGAATCTCGCTGGCTGTTCGACTCAGTGGATCAGCTTATCTATCGCTTTGATACCCTGGAGCAAGAAGATGATCGGCTTAATGAGCAAAATCAGGCGATTTTCTACGAGCTTATCAATGAAGACACCAATGCGGATCAGCTACTGGATTATAATGATGAACTCATTTTTGCTTTGAGTCGTCTTGATGGCTCCGGCTACACCGAAATCATCAGCGGTTACAGCGAGCTGATAACACAGGCTGTAAACAAGGAGGGTAACTTATTGATAGTGTACAGCCGACAGGAGCAGGTGTTTAGTGCCCTGATCGATTTGCGAGATTTTAAGCTACTTGATAAACGCGCCTTACCTAAAGTGGGTGATCAAGTAAGCACGCGTTGAGTATTGAGATATGAGGCACTGATAGAGGTGCCTCACTGTCATTGTTAAATGTCTCGATTACAGGCAGCTAATAGGGCAGCTATCAGGGCCCAGCGGGTTCTTTCTGCGTTGACTATCTAATTGTATTTCCAGCGTGTCAGAGAGCTTGACGTTTAAAGACGCTGAATGCGTGGTATAGCCCAGTGAATTACCAGAGACTGAGATACGGACGGACTGACCACTGATGATATGGCGAATGGCATCTTTTGCTTTGACGCCCAAATCTTCTCCACCGTAGAAAAACTCACCGCTCGGGATCGCTTTATCCAGAGAGAAAATAGTGCGAGAACCGCTTAACTTATCACTGTTAATGGCGGCATATGCCATGCTCGATAGCTTGGACTCAACAAAGTTGTCTATCAGGTTTGACAGGCCTGGGATGCTGATCCCCAAAAAGCGTGTTTCAAAGTCAATGTTCAGGTTCACCGGGTTCACTCTGATATTACTCACTTCACCACTGAAGGCATTGTAGTCTGCGGTTGCCCAGATTTCTGGGGAATTGATCCTGCCATACGCTTTAAAAATAAAAGATGGGGTATTTTTTAAGGTTATTTTTGCCGTAGAGCTAATACCGATACCACCCACTTTTGCTAAGATACGACCGCCTGATTCACGCAGTTCAAACACCAAAGGACCATTGAGGTTGGTGTTTACATAGTCAAGGTCAAAGCTGCCATTTAGGTTAGAGTCGACACTCTGATAAATTTTTTGGCGGATGTCTGCCTCTAACGCAGCTCTGCGAGAAGAGGTTTTTGCCAGCACGGATTTAACATAGTTGTTTCTGTCCAGTGCACAGCCCTGATAGCCTTTGTAAGAAACTGACGCGGTAACCCGGGTCACATAATCATCCCGATGGTGTTGTTCAAATAAGCTGTAGAAATCACACTCACCAATATTGTTATTGATTGCGGCTGACGCCATACCCGGAACAGCGCCAGCGCTTAAAACCGCTGCAAGTGTCAATGCTTTTACTTTTGTGATCATTTTTCATTTCCTTTGTGTTTTTATTTTCGGAAACAAGTTATCTACTTTTGTTATGAAATGTCAAAGAAATAAATATTAATTTTTAACTAAATTAAATCCAGATCATCTTTTTTCAGCTTAACGCGCAGGAAGAGTCACATCGTTTAGCTCTTCTTTTAGCAAACGTAGCAGTGCTTTGAGTCCTGGGTGCCGCTCTAAGTCACGACAATATAGGTAGTAATCTACGCTGGGCAAGGTTTGTTTTATTGGTATGAAATCAATGTGCCTGCTGTCTGATTCAGATAATGACGCCGGTACGATTGCAAAGCCAACCTGGTTAGCAACCAGAGCCAGTGTGGCGGATTTGGTTTTGACTTGCTGGACCAGTTTGGGACGCACATGTGCGATGGCAAAGGCCTGATTAATTTCATCATACAATTCAGGATGTAAATCGCGTGGATAGCTAATATAGGGTTTCCTGGCCAGTGCTGACAGACACAGTTCAGATGTGGTGAATTGCCATGCTCGCGGCACTGCCAGTACATAGGGCTCTTTTTTCAGAAGATACAAATGCTCATCCGACAGGGCATGCTGATGCAGTCTGATAATTGCGGCATCCAGCAACTGGGCGTGACATTGTGAGATTAGCTGTTGGGTGGTGCCTTCTTCCAGGTCAATCAGATAATCCGGATGCTGTTGGTGAAATAACGCAATACGGGGCGCAATTAACACATCGATTGCCAGGCCGATGGCACCTAAGCGCAAAGGGAGTAGCTCACCTGACTGCTCAGCCCCCAGGTAACGCATTAACGCATAATGACTTTCCAGCACCTGATCGGCATGTTGGATCAGTCGTTCGCCTCTGCGTGTCAATGAGACCTGGCGTGTTGAGCGTTCAAAAACGGTAAATCCCAGTTGCTGTTCAATTTTTTTGATTTGCTGACTTAACGGGGGCTGGGCCATGTTTAGTCGGCGGGCAGCTTTACTGAAGCTGAGTTCCTGAGCAACGGTGACCAGATAGCGGAGTTTTCTGAGGTCGAGCCAATCTATATTCATTAGATATAAATAAAGGTGATTTATATATTGGATTAAACAATATGCTTTGGGTAACTTAGATGCAAATAATAAAAAGGAATAATGATGATGCAGAGACTATTAACCACATTGCTGACATGTGCAGCCCTCGTCAGTGCAGCCGTTCAGGCAAAGTTGGTACAACACCCCTATTATTCGCAAGCCATTGAAGGCAGTTATATCGGCACGGACCCCAACCGAACTATCAGCGTCTATCTGCCTAAAGACTATGACACCAGCAAAAATAATTATCCGGTATTGTATTTTCTGGGGGCATATAACTGGCCCGATCGATTTGCTCAGAGCCTGGCTAAGCGCTTTGATACATTCATACAAAATGGGCACAGTATGGACTTTATTGTTGTTATGCTAGACGGGGATACCCCTCTGCGTGGCAGCTTCTACGTTAATTCAAAAGCACACGGTAATTTTGAAGACTTTGTGATGAAAGAAGCCTTGCCTTTTGTTGCTGAGAACTACCGGACCAGCAAGCAACCCGGAGACACAGCCATTGCTGGATTTTCTATGGGCGGGACGGGCGCATTGCGTTTTGCCGCCAAATATCCGCAACACTTCAACCATGTTTATGCAATGAGCCCAGGTCTGTTTTCCGAGCAGGGCATGCAAGATTCCTATCTGGCTGATGAGCAAGCGGTAGCGGGTTATAAGCAATTTCGTCAGCAACTGGCAAAAGCAAGCGACCCGGCGACATTTATGGCAAATGCATTTGCCGATTATCAGGGGCTAAAACTTTGGCAGCAAGGGGTCGATCACTCTAATCTGGCGCTCGTACTTGCTTATGGCAGTGCGTTTGCAGGAACACAAAGTGATGCGTTTGGCCCTCATTATACTGAGGTTGAGAGTACGAAAGGCGTCTGGCAAAGCGGGTTTGGTGAGTTACTCAGGTTATATACCAACCCGAGTGTCCTGAGCAAGTTGCACACTGTACATGTAGAGGTGGGTAATAAAGACGAATACCGTTGGATCTCAGAAGGCAGTATGCGCCTTGATGAGCTGAGTCGGGCCAGCAATAGCAAGGTACAGGTAGAAGTGTTTGAAGGCGACCACAGTAGCCGCTTTGGTGAGCGCATCAGCCAGCGAGTGCTGCCACATTTTGCGACTGTGTTTAGTAAACATACTGAGCTGTAAACAAGTTAGGGGAGCGCTCGCTCAAAACTCTGGGCGAGTTTTTTTCGCGCGTAAATTTTAGCGTTAGCGAATTACAAAATTTATATTGCCCGTTTATCTAGACACTGAATATGCGCTAGGTAAATGAACATACTCAAGCTTAGTTGCACACAGCTTCTTGTCTATTTACACAGAGACCTGTAAAAAAGGATTAAACAGCAAAAAAGGAAACGCTCAATATGGAATATCTCTACGCAATCATCCTCTTTGCGATTTCGTCCTCTGTTACACCTGGCCCTAACAACATTATGGTCATGACCTCTGGCGTAAACTTTGGCGTAAAAAAGAGTCTGCCTTTGTTGAGCGGTATATGCATTGGTTTTGCCTTTATGCTGCTGTTAGTTGGGCTTGGTTTTTCTCGCTTGTTTGAATGGTTTCCCGCGCTACATATGATCATCAAATGTGCGGGCGTGCTGTATTTGCTGTATCTGGCCTGGTTGATTGCGCGTTCAGCCGAGAATCAGGAGACGGACAGCCAGGGAGAGCCGCTCTCATTTTTGAAAGGCGCTTTGTTTCAATGGATCAATGGTAAAGCCTGGGTGGTGGCGACAGGCGCGATTGCTGCCTTTACCTCTGTGGGTGGTGGCGTTGATACTCAGACTATGCTGATTGCTACCACTTTTTTATTGGTGTCCTTTCCTTGTGTTGGTGTCTGGTTGTTGTTTGGCTCGCTGCTAAAAACCTGGCTGAACAGTACCGCCAGTCGTCAGCGCTTTAATCTGGCGATGGCGGGACTCCTGGTGATCTCTGTATTACCGGTCTTAAAGGAAATAGTGGTACAGTTATCGGGAACGATGACCACGCTTTGACCGAATGTAGTGTAAAGGGCATTTACACTTGCGTGTATCATCACGGCTTTGAAAGACAAAGTGTATGGTACGTTCTTGGCAGGGTGGCTAAATCAGGTCTGACAGATAATAACAACGTAAGGAATACCCAGATGATCACTTATCGACTCGCTTTGCCGACTGAAGCCGACACGCTAAAAGCCCTGCTATGGCAGCATGGTCAGAATGAATGGAATTACCTCACCGAAGACGGGGTGAATGCCGAGTTTGAGTTGCTCGAACGTGGGGCTGCAAGTGCCGTGGTGGCAGTACAGGATGACGAAATTATCGGCTGCTCGGTACTGATTGACGCAACACATAGCCCGGATTACCTCAACAAATACACGCACCAGAAATTGATGTACTTTATCGGCGATGTGGTGGTTGCAAGTCAGCATGGCGGGAAAGGCATTGCCACAGCTCTGTTACAGGCGTGTATCACGCAGGCCAGACAAGTTGGCGCTGAAGTGGTGTTAATTGAGCGACATGAGGAGAACCTGGCTTCGGCAGGTATGATGCGAAAAGCCGGATTTCATATCCTTGATACTTTTCATGATCCGGAAAAGCGCAGTGTGGGCTCACAAAATAGCTGTATTCTGGCTATAGAGCTTTGAGCGTGAATTTAACAAAGCCTCTGATATTCAGTTGAGCCTTGTTCAGACCACACGCATAATGGTGTGGTCTTTGCTGATAGGGTTAGCGTACAGCGACCGTCACGCCCGATGCTGCTAATACCGAGCCGGCACAGCGGTTGAGCAGGGTGAGTCGTCGTGGTGTCGATATTAGCTTTCTGGCCTGACTGCCCAGATAAACATACCCCAAATTAACTGAGCCAAATGCCAGCGTTGCACATGCCATGATCCCTAAAATGTCCGTAGCGGTCATACTTTCTATGGCGACAAAGGTAGGAAACAAAGCAACATAAAAAACAATGGCTTTTGGGTTACTCAGCGTCAGCAAAAAACCACTCAGTACGGCCGATTGGGTGCTATGTGTTGCCGTGTCTGCGGCCGAAGCACCGGGCTTTGACAGTAGCAAGGAGATGCCCATCCAGATCAAGTAAGCGGCACAGAGATATTTGATGATAACAAAAGCGCCACCCAGCACCTCGGCAACGACCGCCAGACCAGAAATTGCGAGTAAAATGAACACATAATCGGCCAGCAGCAGGCCCGCAGTCATACATATGCCTCGTTTGTATCCACTGGCAACGGAGGCCGATGTAATGGCGAATACGGCAGGTCCGGGTATGATGGCGACAACAAACATTGCGATAAACAATGCCATATAGTGTTCAATGGTCATGCAATTTCTCCTTTTGAGCTCAAAAACTATTCTCGCTGATCGTATCTCAGCTCACGTCTTTAATGTAACTTATTTTGTTGTTGTGGAAGCGGAACCGGGTTTCACCCTCAAGCTGGAACCTGTCTCCGGCACTTAAGCCATTCGGCAGATCCGCTGCAAGCGTTGCCTGGTATTGAATGTAGGCCGTGGCTGCGTGCTCTTCGAGTGCTAATTCTATGATTGTCTGTTGGCGGGTTTCGAATAACGCAGCACCTTTGATAGCGAGTTGCTCAAACGCCACTTTACCATGCGCGCTGGCGGTGATCTCGCCATTTGATTCGTTTTCAAACACGATCTGTTCATCTAACAGTGCCAGCATAGCGGCGATATCAAAGGCGTTGTAGGCGTGAATATAAGCCTCAACCAGATCAATGTGAGTGGGTTCTGACATGTCAATTCTCCTTAAATGAACCATGTTTGCCGCTGCGATTTTGAACAGGGCTGAAGTTATTAAATCGGCTGAGATAGAGTTTGGCAAGGGGCTTAATGGTAAAAATCAGCCTAAGTGTGCACGGTTTTTGTGGCAGTTCTGCGCCGGTTATCTGACTAAATTATTCACTTCGTCTTACGTTTTTAGTAATTAACCCCAATTTGATGATTGTTGAAATGTTATATTATAACATTTGGGTGTTGTAACTAAGATAAGAACTAGGATCTCACAAACATGTCATTGCTTTTGTCAACGCTGACGGTTATTGCGTCAGCTGCATCTGCGCCTGCAACCGGGGTGGAAAAGTCAGTAGAAAAAATTGAGGTACAAGGGGTGCGCTCACGTCTGATCAAATCGGGTGCCTTAAAAGACGATATTGCCAAAACGGAGCTACTCTCAAACGAGTATATAAAAAACACCCAGTCTTCCAGCCTGGCAGATGCAATCCAAAATGCCATTGGCATTCGCGTGTCTAATGAATGTGCTATGTGTGGCGCAAAGCGGATCATGATCAATGGACTTAAAGGGGAGCACACCAATGTATTGGTTGATGGCATCCCCATGCATACTATGATTTCTGGTTTTTACGGCATGGACTCAGTGGCTGCGTCCGGCATTGGGCGTATTGAAATTGCCCGTGGTGCCGGTGCATCACTCACTGCGCCGGAAGCCATTGGTGGTACGGTTAACCTGGTTACGGCGCAGCCCAGCGAAGATAAAATTGAACTGGATATGGCGACGGGTAGCGATGGATATAAGCTGATCTCTGCGCTGGCAAGTGGCATTAGTACAGACGGCAATACCCGTGCAACTCTGATTGGTCAGTATGATAACAAAGACCAGTTTGATGGCGACGGCAACGGTGTAAGCGAAAACCCGGCCCTGACCAATCAGTCACTGACGTTAATGGTCTCTCACGATATTGGTTATTCAGACAATATCCGTGTGCGGCTGAATCAAACCCAATCAGAAGTGTTTGGTGGTCCGGTTCTGGGTGATACGGCAACCAGTATTTCTGCCACTTTGGCCAGTGTCAGTCAGGGCGAAGCTGATTCCTTATTTGTGAATGATGATGTGAGAAATCGCTACATCGGCAATGCCTGGGAAACTGCAGAATGGGTTAAAACAGAGCGCGAAGAAGCCAGTCTCAGCTGGTTACACGAAATTTCATCCCGTCTGAATGTGACGTCAAGCTTGGCATACGTGGACCATATTCAGGATTCGTTCTACGAAAGCACAGATTACTATGCTGAAGACACTATGTACTATTACTCGGTGCGTTTTAACTATGATCTGAATGCTCAGCATCTGCTTACCTTTGGTGCGGATAAGCGAGATGAGAAGATGCGTTCTTCGTCTGCTGCGCTGGAAAGTGCAGCAAATTATGTATCCGATAGTTTTGATTACGATACAACGGGACTTTATATACAGGATACCTGGTTACCAAACGAGTCAATTGAAGTCTCTGCTGCGTTACGTCTGGATCAGATCCAGGCCGACTTTGTAGATCCGCAAAAACCAGGCATTGAAATAGACAAAACCATTCTGTCGCCCAGGGTCGACATGCGTTACTTCCACAATGACACTTTTACCTCACGTTTGTCGTTGGGTCAGGGTTATCGTGCGCCTTTATCCTTCTTTGAAAGTGACCACGGCATACTGGATTCCGGCAAAGGCTTTCAGGTAGAGGTCAGTGAACCCGAGCGCTCAAAATCAGCTACTTACTCGCTCAGCTATGAGGCAGAAATGATGACTGTCACAGCCTCAGCCGCACATACCAAAGTAGAGCACCTGGCCACTTTGTCCCATACCGATTCAGGCACGCCGGTGCTTACTCAGCTGACAGAAATTGCCGCAGTGACCGCTGTCGATATTTCGGCAAACTGGCAGGTTTCGGATACTCTGACTGTGTCCGCAATCGCTGAGCAATATCATTATGATGAAACATTCAAAGCGTCCTTTGGGATTGCACCGATTGAAAAGCGCGCGACGCTCAGCACCGACTTACATATTAATGATTGGGAAATCATAACCAGTGCAATCTGGGTGGCGAGTCGAGATCTGACAGATTATGGTTATGAAGGCTTTAACGATGCCAATGGTGAGTTTGCCAAACCAACCACAGCTGAGAGTTATGTCACGGTTGATTTAAAAGTGGTTAAGCCGCTTTCAGAATTTCTAAGCCTCTATGCCGGTGCCAGCAATCTGTTTGATTATAATCAGGCTGAAGATATGGGCAGCCCGCTGATGTACGATGCTGAAGGGGGTTATGATGTGGTATATATTCATGGCCCACTAAGAGGCAGGCAGGCTTACCTTGGACTCACCTATGAGTTTTAAATGGGTGGTCATGTTGCTGGCTACCTGCCTGGTATCTAAGAGTCAGGCGACTGACTTTTATACGCAGACTATGCAGCGTCTTGATGACGCTGCCTATGGCGAGCAGCAAACGCTGGCCCCGTTTACTGGTGCGCCAGTGCTGATGTCCTTTTTTATGCCAAACTGTCGCTGGTGTGAAAAGCAGCACGTCGCACTGAGCAACCTGGTCGAGTCTTGTGCTGACGTTCAGCCCGTGATGATGGGAGTGAACGGTAATCGCCGTGATTTGCGTCGCGCACTCAAGCGAAAGCACAATGAATTCCCCGCCTTTTTGAGCAGTCGTGAATTGATTCAGGCGTTAGGGGCAAACCCGCCAGTTCCGATGACACTGATCTTTAATCATCAAGGTGAACTGGTGTTTTACACTCAGGGCTATCGATCGCAGCAAACCTTATCCGCATTACTGAAAGAACATCAAGTGACCAAGTGCCTCTAAGTTATTGCGATGACTCAGGGAGATGGTGCCGTGTTCGTGCGTCGATTTCATTGCGATAAACTCAATAAGTTTCTCTAATTACCTGCTACTTACTGTTTTTTGAACAGCTCTCTTCTATATTTATTAAGACAATACAGTCATCTGGTTTGTTGGGGGGCACTTGAGCGAGCCGTTACCTTCTATGTCTCTTGTGAAGAGATTAACTCAGCTTAACTTGTCGGTGATGGCAAGCAGTATGCTATTGGTCTTTTCGCTAACCTCGATATTACTGTGGTTTGTGGTTCGCGACCGTCAGGCTGAAACCGCAGAAATTAACCTTGCTCAGCTGGCGCATAACGTGGTGCCTATGCTGGTTTTTAATGACGCTGATACTGCCAGCAAAGAGCTTGAGTTAGTCGGGATCAATAAAGATGTGCTGTTTGTGTCTTTGCGCAATGCCAAAGGTGAAGTGTTCAGTGAGTATGCCAAGCCCAGCTTTGTGCCGTCTTCTTCTTTATATCAACAAGTTGGTACTGAATCCCAGCGCGAATACGAAGGCGTGCGAATGCGCTTATATTATCCGGTGTCAATCAAGGGCAAACTTGAAGGTGACCTGATCATGGTGCTCGACTTAACCGGCATGATGTACTGGTATTTGCAGTTGGTGCTTATGCTGGCGTTACTGATCGCCGCTTTGTTCACTGGGTCTGTGTTTTTGTTGGCACGTGTGCAGCGTCAGGCTCTGATGCCCCTGATCACTTTGTCGGAGTTGGCTCAGCGAGTGTCCAGTGAGCACAATTTTCAGTTGCGCGCCAATGTGATCCGGGACGATGAAATAGGTATTCTAACGCGTAGCTTCAATGAGTTACTCAAGCGTGTGGACATTTCTCAGGCGGAGCTGAAACAACAACTGGAGCAGGAGCAGGCCCAGGGTCAGCAACTCAAACAAATGGTACGCACCGATCCGCTCACCAATTTACCAAACCGGGTTGCCCTGAATCAGTTACTCAAAGAAATAACCTGCGAGGGATGTAATCCCAGGCCGCTTAGTTGTCTGATGTTCATTGACCTGGATAACTTTAAGTTCGTCAACGACAACTATGGTCATGATGCGGGTGATGAAACCCTGATTGAGGTTGGAAATCGGATCAGCGCCATGATCCGCAGCGATGATCTGCTCTGTCGACTGGGCGGTGACGAATTTGCGTTATTGCTGCCCAGCATTGAATCAACGGAGAATGCCGAGAAGCTGGCCGCACGGATAGTGACTATTATTAATCGGCCTATCATGGTTAAAGACACTGTGATGCCAATCGGTATTAGTATTGGTCTTGCTTATACGCCGCTGGATGCTGACGCGCCTATGGATCTGCTCAATTGCGCCGACGATGCTATGTATGCAGCCAAGCGCGCAGGAAAAAATAACTTTAAGGTATTTAGCAAACAGGCACCCGTATGAAGCAGCTGTATCTTATCGCCGGGTTCATTTACTTGCTCTCAGCTAACGCACTGGCTCAAAACGACCCGCTGCCCGATCTGGAAGATTTACTGAGTCAGCAGCTCAATCAGTTACCCAGTAATACGCAAATTTCTGCGGGTTCCAGAATTGAACGCTCCAGCAGTGACAGCATGGCTGTGACTCATGTGGTCACCGACAAGGACATCAGGCAGTTTAACCTGCAATCACTGGCAGACATTCTGGCTATGTTTGTTGGGATCACGACCCGGGATAACAGCTCATTCATTTACCTAGGCGCAAGGGGAATAGGTCGGCCCGGGGACTTTAATTCGCGTTTTTTGTTTTTGCTGGATGGCACCAGAATGAACGAAAACCTATTAGATGCCGGGCTCATAGGCTACGAAAATTTTGTCGATGTGGGACTGATTGAGCGGGTGGAGTATAGCCCGGGTGCATCTGCGGCTTTGTATGGGAATAACGCGCTGCTTGGAGTAATTAACATAGTCACTAAGACCAGCAGCAAACTACGTGGCCTGAACACCGCGTTCTCTGCAACCAACGATGAAACACAGCATGGCCGGATAACCGCCGGGTTTCGTTCACAAGGCGGCGCGGATAGCTGGCTTTCTTTGAGCGGCTCTAAGTTACGCTCTATCGACTTTCCTGTACCGGGCGCACCGCCCGAACTGCTGGCCTGGCAACATTTGAACAAAGAAAGTAGCAGCAGAGCCATGTTCAGCCATCAAAGTGGCAGTTTTCAGTTTCAGGCAGCAGCTTCTCGGCGCCAACGCAGTTTCCCTGATGGGTTTAGTGTACTGCGCTCGGGAGCGCCGGTGAATACGACGCCGGAGCTTGAGACGCTCGATAATGAAGCCTATTTTGTGGCGCTGACCTTTGATGACACCATCTCGGATGACATAGAGGCGTATTTTCATATCTCGACCCATGGTAATGATCTGATCCGTAACTTTCCGCTTATCTTGCCTGATGGCGGGCTTGAATTTGTCCGCCCAATGAATTCGGGGCGCTGGAGCAATGTAGACGGTCAGCTGGTGTTTTTGGGGGTCGAAAATCACGAATTTATGGTGGGAATAGACTTTCAAAAAGACCACCGGCAGGAGTTTAGCTCCCGCTCCAGCCTTCCCACGCAGTTTAATTTTGAGCAAAAAAGCAATGAAAATCGCTATGGTGTGTATGTTCAAGATTTGTGGCGTATTACCCCTAAGTTCAAATTTCAGTGGGCGCTGAGGTATGATAATTCTGACTTTAGTTCAGCCAGATGGTCACCCAGTTTTACTGCCAAATACAGTGTCGCAGAAGGCCACCACTTGTTACTGCGCCATAGCCGGGCGTTCAGAGTTGCAAACTTCCTCGAACGAAATGCGAACAACGTATTCAATGAGCCTAATCCAAACAATGAAACCATTGATTATAATGAAATCAGCCTGGTACAGCGATGGAGTGATTCGCTGTCGTCGTTTAGTACGCTGTACTACGCCAACATAGACAACCTCATCCATCAGGATTTCTTCCGGCCAATCTACTTTAATCCGCCACCTATTCGTAGTCATGGCTTTGAGTTTGGCGCGGACAAACGCTGGGCCAACGGTATGTCACTGATCGCCAGCACAGCTATTCAGCGCTCGCGACTAAAAGGTGGGTTTGGTATTGCCAACTCGCCGGAGTTTATCGGTAAGGTGCGTTTTAGCTTACCGCTTGGTCGTTCAGGCTTTACGCTGAGTTTGAATTCTTATGCCGTCAGTAAAAGAAGAACCTTTGACAGTCATTTACCGGGCTTTGCCAGTCATGATGTCAGTGTAAACTGGCAAAACGAGGAGGACTTATTCGTTGCTCTGGGCGTCAGGAATATTACCGACAAAGAAATACTCGATATTACCGACGACGGGTTTGTGCCTTATCTGCAACGTCGTCGTCAGGTGCACTTGTCGGTTAACTGGAGCTGGAACAATGATTAAGCTGCTTGTTGCGGTATTTTTTTTATTGTTCTGGTCTGAGGGAAAGGCTCAGAACCTGAGTGAAAACGAGCTTAAGGCGGCGTTTTTATATCGTTTTAGTCAGTTTAGTAAATGGCCGCCGCCTCCGCCCGATAAACTGAGCTTTTGTGTGGTCGGAAACCCCGATCTCTTTAAGGCCATTAATTCTTTGCTGCACGAGCAGGAAGTGGATGATGACACGGAAGTCATTGAGTTGCCCGACAATGCGCAAGTATCGCAATGCGATATTCTGTTTTTAAGCCAGCAAAACCGCCAACAAACCCAATACTGGCTGGAAGATCTGGAACAGTCTCCGGTGTTAGTGGTGGCCGATACCAGCGAAGGGTTTCGTCAGGGGGCCATGATAGGCCTGATAGCCGATGCCAATAATCTCAGTTTTCGCGTTAACCTGACGGATGCAAAGCGGCGTGGCCTGAACTTCAGTGCACATTTACTAAAACTGGCCACCGAGGTACGGTAAAACAGGTAAAACATGGCTAATAAAAATAACAAAGTGCAAAGGAGAATATCATGAAGTTGATGGGACTCGATCTGGCCTGGCATAGTGAAAAGAATCCATCCGCGGCGGCAATCGGACAATTGGAGCGAGGTGTATTGTCTCTGGAAGCCTTGGAGTCCACACTGTTTGGGATCACTGATGTAATGGCGTTCATCGCGAACGAACCTTCGCTTACTGGCATAGCGATTGATGCGCCGTTGATCATTGAAAATCAGACTGGCCAGCGGGAGTGTGAAAAGCAACTTAGCAGGGACTATGGCTCGCGAAAAGCGTCTTGTCATACCTCAAACACCACCTTATATCCCGATGCGTCAAGTGTTGTACTCTCTATGGCATTACAGGAACTTGGGTTTGGGCATTTGGCTGACTCACAATGGCAAATTGAGTGTTATCCGCACCCTGCGATGATTGAGTGTTTTGAGTTACCCGAAAGGCTGCTTTATAAAAAAGGGGATGTGACCACGCGAAAAGCTGGTCAGATTGCGTTGGCCAGTTTAATTGCACAGCTCGCTTCCTCAAAGGTTTTGGCACTCCAGATACCAGAGCGGTTCTCCTATATTTTGACTGAGGCCCATATTGACTCGTTGAGCGGGCAAGCGCTTAAAAGTAATGAAGACGCACTGGATGCCATATTTTGTTTGTATATTGCCGGGCTGTACCAGATTAGTGCCAAGGGGATGACCTATGGCTGCGACAAGCAAGGGTATATCTGGGTGCCGCAAATACAGTGCATTTCGTGGTCTCCACACAGCCAGGAAACGTCTGCATAACGCCTGGTACAGTTGAGTCTTATCCTGTTAAAGTAGCTGACAGCGGTTAAACCCGCTGTCCGTGAATATACAAACAGATAGAGACTCAGGTATGGGGTCATTTTAAGGCAAGTCTAGTGATCGAATTAAAAGAATCAAAAATTGTAGAGGTTGAGCGTTTTGTGGAGATGGAAAGTGCGAGTGATACCGCAGGTTTTATTCTTCCCTATAGCGCAGAGCAACACCTTGCCGCGATGGCACAAGCCCAGGTAATTTATTTATCTATTTACCAGAGCCAAGTTCTGGTTGGCTTTATCATTCTTTCTCTGGATGGTACTTCCAGTGTCGAGTTTCGCAGAATTGTGGTTAGTGAAAAAGGCCGTGGGATTGGTCAACATGCAATGAGCAGCATGGAACAATACTGCATCGACGTGCTTGGACGTAAACGTATTTGGCTGGATGTGTTTAGTGAAAATGCCCGCGGGATCCATATTTATCAAAAGCAGGGATATAATCAGTTTGATCGGGGTGAATATCATGGCCAGTCGTTACTGTTCATGGAGAAGTTACTCTAACATTTTGTCTTACTGCATGTTTTGCTATGTTGGGGTGATAAGTGTGATTTTACCAGCTCAAAGGTCGGTGCTGGCTGGTGCTCTGCAAACCCGATATTAAATTCATCGTGTACAAGATGGGAGCCTCATGAATGAGGCTCCCGTTTATCATTCACCTGATTGGTTATGACGCTATTAAAGTACTACAGTAATATCAACTGCTCTGATTGAATCGGTGCTTATCCTGCTGGGTACCCCTGTGGAGATTTTTTGTTCAGGGCCCTAATGTTTGTGTATCCAAACAGATCAACATCGCTGTTATTGTCGGCATACATGCGGGCAATACAGTACTCTAATGCTTCTCTGTTGTTTTTCCCTGCTTCGCTCGGGTGAAAGAAACCAAAGTTAGGGTCGAAATAGACTATCTCGTCGTGATTTGACCCGGTACATACGATTAACTCATGGTTTCTTGCTCGCTTTGGCTTGGGTACACTCGTCTTTCCAACCCATATTGTCATGCGATATAACCGATTGAACGCCAGTTCGCCATTTTCAATGCCGTCACTGATGTGAAAAGGAGAATTACGCACTTGCTGACTTTTTGCGAAATTCATCATTGCTGTGATGGCTGTGAAATCTCTGGCATTTTTTACGGCGTTTTCATAGTTGTTGGCCTGAAACCAGGGGCCATCTTTGGACTCAATATAGTTACACATTCCATAACACACGCCCCCTGCTGAGGGACCTCCGCCGGCATGTAACCAGGTATTTTGCTTGATAGATCTGATTTTTTCGTTTGGCATAATAGTACCTATTTAGTTGATTAGTCACTTTTCATTTATTGAGAGTTTAAGTAGGTGGTAGCGCCAACGCTCAGAGGAAGTGATGGAAATATCAGGTGAAACAACTACTCGATATGCGACACTGAGCGAAACATTCAGATATAGGGGTTAAGTACAACTTCTCATCTTCTGGGCTCTCGTTGTTGCTTTGGTGAATCGGCTTCTGGTTGGCAGTGCAGTATTTTTACCTTGCACAGTATTTGCACTTTCTTTGCGCGGTGTTTGCACAATCCACTCATATAGTGAGATCAGAGATAGCAGCAAGGCTATCAGGTGTTCAGCTCTGTGGGAGTGATTAGTATGAATACAGTGCATAAAAGGTCGTTGTTGGCAGTGTGGGTATCAGTGTTGGTGTTGTCCGCATGCGGTGGCTCAGGATCTGGGGATGATAACAGTACTCAGGCGCAGTCGAGTTCACCAAGCGGTGAGGTCAGTGGCAGCAGTTCTGGCTCAGTAACAGTGAGCGATAGTACGACAGATAATACGAGTGACAATGACACCGGCTCTGATAATTCAGTGTCAGAAGATCCCGAATTGAATACAGACACAGGATCCGCGCTAACGGCGGGGTCGACCGATGGGGTACTGTGTGATTACTTTTATAATGAGTTTAATGACTCTGCGTCGGTGCAAATGACCAGTAATGCTGACTGGAGTTGCACAGGCACCACCCGGCAACTCACTGCGAACGGCATTCCTGATCATCAGACAGGCACTTTTCCCAACCCGGGGAACCCCAATACTATCAGTGAAACGGCGGTGTCCATCAGTTATACCCTTACCCCTGAACAGACTGACACGGTATCAACACTGGGAGGGCCGAGAGGGGCAACGGGTTATGTGTTGAATGGCGTTAAGATTGATGCGAATACTGCGGGTTCCTGTGACGACTCGGGCAATAGTTGTAGCTTGGTTGGTAACACAGGCAACTGGCACATAGAAGCGCTTGGTCAGACGAGCTTTGACTTTGGCACCGATGATAACAATGCCCATGTTCAGCCTAATGGTTCATATCATTATCACGGAATGCCGGAAGGGTTTATTGCGATGCGTGGTGGTTCAGAGTCCAGTATGACCCTGATTGGCTGGGCGGCTGACGGCTTTCCCATTTATGCCCGCTACGGTTACAGCGATGCACAAGACGCTGGGTCGGCGTTAAAGGTGATGACGGGCAGTTATCAGCTGGTACAAAACGTCAGCAGTAGTCGGCCAGCCACATCAGTTTACGCCTTAGGGACGTTTGCACAGGATTGGGAATACGTTGCAGGCAGTGGCGATCTGGATGAATGTAATGGCCGTTATGGCGTAACACCTGAGTTCCCTCAGGGGATCTATCATTACTATGCCACCGATACTTACCCGTATTTTCAGCGTTGTGTCAAAGGTCAGCTGTAGTCACCGGAGGTTTAAGCATGCACAATTTCATCACAGGGTTACTGATGGCCGCTGGCCTTTCACTCAGCAGCGCAGCCCATGCACATTTAATGGTGGCCGAGCAGGGCACACTGAACTTTGACGAGTCAGGTGCCTATCTGGTGGTGGCCATCGACCCATTGAGTTTTCCAAAGGCGGATACCGATAAGAATGGCCATTTGTCCGTCGAGGAGTTTAAACAGGCTCACAATACGCTGTTTAAAGCCATCCAGGCGCAGGTTTTTATGACCCAGGGAGAGACCCAAAAGCACATCGAAGGTTTAATGCTGTCACCTCAAACCGCACACCATGGCGACCAGGGCGAAATTGATCAAATCGTGGTGATGGGCAAATTTGTTGGCGTTGATCACAAGCAAGGGCTGCGATTTCACAATGGCTTGTACGGCAAAAACAACGAAAAGCAGCTAGCCATGCGTGCTAAATATAAGCGCCTAGGGTTAACGCAGCGCTTTACCCTGACAGCAAAGCAGCCTACTGCTTCGGTGTTTTAACGGATTTCAAGGGGCATAGATTACAATTGAGGGTTGGCTGCTGCATTTATTTCGCTATGCAGCAGTGTCTCACATTTTCTTTTTCTATTATTATAAATCATAGGGTTAAGCTTAAATGCGGTGACAAGAAAGCAAAATCTGTTACAAGATATGGCTAATTTTATGTTTCTTGATGAAACTTGAGCTTTTTTGTCCCTGTTTTCAATTGTTGCGCGATTTTTCGCTGTGTACCATTTCTTCGAACTCAAATCACAAATGATATAAGGAGAATGACAGTGAAAGTCGTTAAGTTCGTTTTACCTCTACTCGTTAGTAGCCTTGCTGCCTCTTATGTAACTGATGCCAAGGCATCAGCGCCCGGAGAGTGTGATGATTTTATGATCACTTCTCAAATGAACCGCTATCATGAATCAGAAGAAGTACAAAGACTCTGGATCAGTGCTGGTAGTCAGTCAAAGTGCGTGCGCATGTCGCCAGATCTTCACAATCCTGTTTATGATGTACTTGCCCGACAGCGCTCACTGCGCAACCAGTTGGAGACGGAACTCAGAACTAAGCTGGATGAGGAGTTGAAAAATGGCATTAACAGCTCGCTCAGACACAGATACACCAACTTTGAACTAAAAGGTGGCCTGTCTACAACCCTGACGGCCAATCACAATGGTGAGATCCTCGCCAATGTGAATGGCTTCGGGTTTTACGCCAAAGCAAAATATACCCTGAAAAATGTCCCTTCAATGATTGCGAGCGCGTACGCAACGGTTAAGGTTGAGCGTATTTCTGTTAACGCAAAATATGACTTTGTGAAAGGTGAGGCCTATGACCTTAAAGTTGATCCGCTCCATTTAGATGTGGATGTTGATTCCAGGATCTTTGGTATCAGTGTTCCTGTACTGAGTAATTTCATCAATAGCCGAGTTGAAGGCGTGATCCGCGACAAGATTGAAGACTACCTGAATTCAAAGACCAACGGCTGGAGTAAGGCTATGTTCTCACTGGACAAGGCAATTCCGGATGACAAATTTGGTTCATTGGGCGTGTCTGTGAAAAACAGACTGACCAGCTTGCTGCCAGGTAAGTACATCAAGATGTCTTCTTCTGTACAAAAGATGGATGGTGCGTCGTTCTATGTTGACCTGTCCGGCGACTTTTCCATCAGTATGAGTAACAAGGTATTCCAAAACCCCTGTTATATATACGCCGATACAGCGTGTAACCTGTTCCCCGATTTCTGATAGTCGGGCGAATATATGGCAACTCAACAAATACCTGAGTTGCCATATCACCTGATGAAACCGATGGCTAAATGCCAAAACAATGTCCAAAGAAGTACATGTTGGCAGATAAGGGAGCTGGTAATGCGGTGAGTCATGTCTGATAGTCCGTTCAATCAACTCGTTAAGGTATTGCTTTGCTACCCTTTAAACGCTACTCATCCGGCAAAGTCACCTCATGTGCAAGTTGTCTCTTTGATATTCACAATATTGATCAACATGTTTAGTCAGTCTTTTTGAATGATTACTGTGTTGTTTCATTCTGTGTCGCGTATGAGAATAATTGCAATGTGCTTTTTAGTGAAACAAGTTAGATGATGTTGGCAGTGATTGCCTAATCTATTTATCCCTCAATGAGAGCAAGATATTGTTATGGAAATAGTTCATATGTTTGGCTTTGAATCATGTGTAAGGAAATACAATGGCAAAGTTGCAGAAAACCCATTAGTGTACCGCTGGCTTTACAGTCACAAAAAAATTATTTAAATGTAACCTCAATTTAACTGGTTAATTTCGCGTTAACATTGTACCGTTTGTGTGAACTTGTACTGCAATTAAACAATTAAGGAGAAATGTGTGAAAGTTACTAAGTTCGTTTTACCTTTGGTATTGAGTGGTTTGTTTGCTGCAAATGCGCAGGCATCTATGCCTGGTGAATGTGATGACTTAATGATTGGTCTGAACATGGACCGCTATGTACAATATGAGACCGTTCAAAGGGTCTGGATCAAAGCGGGTAACTCAACGAAATGTGTGCGGGTGTCGCCTGATTTACATAATTCCGTTTACCGTGTTCTGTCAAAACAGGTTGCGATGCGCAACCAGTTGAAGAGCGAGTTGCATACTAAGCTGGATCAGGAGCTGCGAAACAACGCCACCGGTTTGGTAGAGCACAGATATACCAATACGGACTTGACTGGGAACCTCTCTACTAAACTCTCGGCAAATGGTAATGGAGAGATCCTGGCAAACGTTAACGGTTTTGGGTTTAACGCCAAAGCAAAATACACCATCAAGAATGTGCCGTCTTTCATTGCGAAAGCATATGCGCGTGTTTCGGCGCAAAATATTGTCGTCACGGCAAAGTATGACTTTGTCACAGGCCAGGCTTATGGTCTTAACGTGAATCCGATTAATCTAAACATTGATGTCGACTCCCGGATTTTTGGTATTAGCGTACCTTTGCTCAGCAATTACATTAATAACAAAGTTGAAGGTATTATTAGCAGCAAAATCCATGGTTATCTTAATACCAAAACCGATGGCTGGAGTGCTTCTTTGTTCTCACTCGACAAAGCGATTCCTGACGACAGATTTGGTCAACTGGGCGTATCGGTGAAGGACAGACTTAAGAGCTTAGCCGCTGGGCAATACATCAGGTTAAGTTCATCAGCAACAAAAATTGAAGGCGCATCTTTGTATGTTGATTTATCGGGTGACTACTCTATCACTATGTCGAGCAAAACCATCGAAAATCCTTGCTACATATACTCTGACAGGCCTTGTTCTATCAATCCTTTCTGATTTGAATAGGTGAGAAAATTGCAGGCAGCCAAGCAGCTGCCTGTTGTCCTGGGCTAAAAGGCAATCATGTTCCCAGCCACCAAGACCAGCAAGCCCGCGAATAGCTTCTTGATAGTCGGAACGGGCAAATGCTGCACAGACTTGGCCCCCAGCGGCGCGGTAAACCACGAGGTACATACGATGCCCAATAGGGCGGGTAAATACACAAACCCGGCAAACCCATCTGACAAGGCAAACTGTGCACTGCCCGATGTGATGTAACCTACAGAACCAAATAGAGCAATCACGATACCGCAGGCTGAGGCACAGCCAATGGCTTTTTTCATATCAATAGAGAAAAACGTCAGCAGGGGCACCAGCAGTGCACCGCCACCGATACCAATCATAGCTGAGAGCCCGCCTGTGATGGTTGTAAACCCCGTTAACAGTCCTTTATTTGGCATGCTACGCTCGTCTGAAGCGGATTTGTTACTGCCAAAAAACATTTTGAGAGCGATCAAGACCACACTGACGGCGAAGACCCAGCGCACGATTTGCTCGGGCAACATGGCGGCTAAAAAACCACTGATCAGCGCACCCAGCGCAACCCCGGTCATAATCCAGGGGGCAAGTTCCCAGGGCACATTGCCATTTTTATGGTGGGCGATGGCTGATGAAGTTGAGGTAAACAGAATAGAGGCCAAAGAGGTAGCGATGGCGGCAACTATCACCTGCTCCGCAGGCAGGACCGCAAAATACAGCAAAATACTGCTCAGGACCGGGACAATAACCAGCCCTCCACCAATGCCAAGGAGCCCGGCCAGAAAACCAACACCGCTGCCTAATAAGGCGCAGCATGCTATCAATAACAACAAGTCACTCATTCCGTTTTTCTCATTATATTATATGGGGTTAGACGGGTGGCGAGCATATCGACGGTTCGTCTGTTGGTAACCGGTTCGCCACGTTCTGAGCGAGTATATCAAGATAATGTCTGTGGCTTTTCAGATAAGCTTTGAATATTCCTCACGTTTTACATGAAGTAAATTCAATTTAAGCATCTGGATGGCTAGATGTTTTTATTTCTAGGCGTTTTGGTTGCCATTTTTCTATGAGCCCCCTGCAAAATGCCAGAGTCTCGCAACAACCATGAATACAACTCAAGTTTTAGGTGAAATTAAACCGTTTTTCTTCAAGTGCTTGTCCGGGTAACAATGTAATTGCTCCAAACGCCAGGCTAGCTTAACGATGGCTAAGTGCATGCGCTGCACCGGGAAGAGCACATTGTACATTTGGGTTAATCACAGAATATTGGATACCAGAACGCCATGAATAACGAGTTTACTTTTACAGTTAAAAGCATCATTTTTGATGAAAACTACCATCCGTCAGACAGCACACGGATCACCACTAACTTTGCTAACCTGGCCAGAGGGGAAAGCCGCCAGGCCAACCTGCGTAATGCACTAAAGATGATAGACAATCGTTTCAATGCGCTGGCTAACTGGGATAACCCCAACGGTGACCGCTATGCCATTGAGCTGGAAATCATCTCGGTCGATATCGACGTGGCGGGTAACAAAGAGGCTTTCCCATCGATTGAAGTGCTAAAAACCAACATCATCGATCACAAAACCGGTGATCGCATCGAAGGTATAGTCGGCAATAACTTCTCATCGTATGTACGAGACTATGATTTCAGTGTGGTACTGCTGGACCACAACAAAGGTAAGTCACAGTTTAGCATTCCTGAAGGCTTTGGTGAGTTGCACGGCAAACTGTTCAAACATTTCGTGAATTCAAGCGCCTATAAACAAAACTTTAAAAAACTGCCGGTTATCTGCCTGAGCGTGTCAGACAGCAAAATCTACCAAAGAACTGAAAATCACCATCCGGTGCTGGGCTATGAATATGAGCCTAATGAGTCCTCGTTGACCGAACAATACTTTAAGAAAATGGGCCTGCAAGTACGCTACTTTATGCCGCCAAATAGTGTTGCCCCGCTGGCATTCTACTTCTTTGGCGATCTGTTGAATGACTACACTAACCTGGAGTTGATCAGCACTATCAGCACCATGGAAACGTTTCAGAAGATCTATCGCCCTGAGATTTATAACGCCAATGCGGTTGCCGGTCAGCGCTATCAGCCAAATCTGAAAAACCAGGACCATTCTCTGACGCAAATCGTTTATGACCGTGAGGAGCGCAGCAGACTGGCGGTGGAGCAGGGTAAATTTGCCCATGAGCACTTTATTAAACCTTACCAAAGTGTGCTTGAGCAGTGGTCGGCGAACTACGCCTGATAGTTAACGAGAATAAACGGCAAATATTATGAAAACACTTTTACCTACGTCCACCGCTGGTAGCTTACCTAAACCTTCATGGCTGGCACAGCCTGAGGTGTTGTGGTCTCCCTGGAAACTTGAAGATCAGGCGCTCGTTGACGGCAAACAAGATGCACTGCGAGTGTCGTTGCTGGAGCAGCAACTGGCAGGGATTGATATTGTCAGCGATGGCGAGCAAACCCGTCAGCACTTTGTGACCACCTTTATTGAGCACCTCGACGGTGTGGATTTCGAAAACCGTAAAACAGTTAAAATTCGCGACCGCTATGATGCCAGTGTACCCACTGTGGTTGGACCGATCAGTCGTCAAAAGCCGGTCTTTGTTGAGGATGCTCGGTTTTTACGCCAGCAGACCAATCAACCTATCAAATGGGCACTGCCCGGTCCGATGACCATGGTGGATACCTTATACGACGCTCACTATAAGAGCCGCGAAAAGCTGGCCTGGGAGTTCGCCAAGGTATTGAATCAGGAAGCTAAAGAGTTGGAAGCGGCCGGTGTCGACATTATCCAGTTTGATGAACCGGCTTTTAATGTCTTCTTTGATGAAGTGAATGACTGGGGCATTGCCTGTTTGGAGCGGGCCATCGAAGGCCTTAAGTGCGAAACTGCGGTACACATTTGCTATGGCTACGGTATTAAAGCCAACACTGACTGGAAAAAAACGTTGGGTTCAGAGTGGCGTCAGTACGAGGAAGTATTTCCTAAGCTGCAAAAGTCGAACATAGACATTATCTCGCTGGAGTGCCACAACTCGCGGGTGCCTGTTGAGTTATTATCCCTGGTTCGAGGCAAAAAAGTCATGGTGGGAGCCATTGATGTGGCAACGGATACCATAGAAACGCCTGAGGAAGTCGCAGCAACACTTAGAGAAGCACTGAGATATGTGGATGCCGATAAGCTCTACCCCTGCACCAACTGTGGTATGGCACCGCTTGCCCGTGACATTGCCCGGGGCAAACTGAATGCACTTAGTGCCGGCGCTGAAATCGTGCGTAAGGAACTTTTGGCTTGATTTAGATAAAAAAGGGCCAGGCTGACTGTCGCAATGTGTACATTCAGCGCGGCCCCGTTAACGGCGTTTCTTCAAACCTGACCAATTAGCGAATTGTCAGCACCCCGTCTATATTTTCGATGCTTGATGGATAGAGCAGGTTAGTGATATCCAGCTTAGACACCTGCCAGCTTTTATCTTCCTTTTGACAGCTTGCCGTCAATATCAGACGGATATTAGTACAGTGTTCACGATAGCTGCCAGTTGGAATAAAACCATCATAAGGCTCGTCTGCGGGTTCCGGTAATAGTTGGCTATGCTCGTAACGCAGCCCGCCAATGAGGTGCTCAATAGAAGTCGACACCTCGCGTACCACTCCATCTGCATCGCTCGCTTCACACTGCAATTCTACTGTGGCATTTTGTGAAGTGAGGCGATATGAGCCCTGAGGAAGATATCGATAAATATCGTCGGACTCCAGCGCTTGCTGAACCAGACTTAAATACTTGTCATCAATATTACTCAGGTCGGTCAGAATCGCATCGGTAATCGTATCGTCGTTGGCACCTTTTAATGCGTCAGCGATGTTTACCGCAAGACGCTTCTGCTCATCATCAGCCATGGCCAGAAACAACTTTCTGGGTTCAGAATAGTTGTCGTCATTGATTGTATCGTAGTTATCTACGGCTACATCACTTCCAGCGATGATATAAGGGTCTTGCGCAGAGGGCGCTGGCTGTGGGGCGTTAGGATCGCCATTGGGGAAAAAGTTCGGACCACTGCCCTGATTATCACCTAGGGCCATATTGCCGTCACGTTGATAGTCGTGAAAGCCTGCCGGGCAGCGTGGTTTGTTGACATCTAACTGATTAACATTCGTGCCAACCCGATGTTGTTGCGTTAAATTATAAATGAACATGCGCCCTTGCAACACGCGATCAGGTGACAAGCCTATACCTGGCACAAAGTTGGCTGGGTTAAATGCTGACTGTTCATTTTCGGCAAAGTTATTTGAGACGTTTTCATTGAGCGTCAATTCGCCAATTCTTTCATACGGGTAAACATCTTCTGGCCAGGTTGTTGTTGCATCAAATGGGTTGTAACCAAAGCGCTGTTCAAACTGCTCAATTTGCGCTTCTGTCATGGTTTGTAGCATGACGGTATATTTAGGAAAGTCGCCGTTTTCAATGCTTTCAACCATTTTCTTTTGTGCGCCATTGGGATCAGCGCTTGCGATTTCAGTCCCGATCAGGTTTTTAATTCCCTGCTGAGTCTGGAATTTGTACTTACCAAAACAGCGTTGACCCGCTTTGTTATAGAATACAAAGGCGTTAATACTGAAGCCGTTCATATTGGCATAAGACGCAGGTATGCCTCGGTCAGAGTTAACAAAGGTAAATGCAGAGAGGGTTTGTGGCTGCTTGCTGACAAACTCCAGTTTGCTTTGCGGACTGGGTAGATTGGTTTTTGGGTTTTTTCTTTCTGAGTGAGCAAAATCCGGTAGTTTTAATGGATCGCGCACCGTAAATACTGGTGAGCTCAGCATTAATAAATCGTAGTTACCGTCTTCGGTGTAAAACTTTACGGCAAACCCACGTAGATCCCGCTCGTAGTCGCTTGAGTCAATCCCACCGAATATCGTTGAAAAGCGGACAAAGACTTTGGTTTCTTTGCCTGTTCCGTTTAAGAACTTTGCGTGTGTAATTGCGCTTTGATCGTTGTCTAGTTTAAAGGTACCAAAAACTCCGGTGCCTCTGGCATGGAGTACCCGTTCAGGTGTGCGCTCGCGAGAAAAATGCGAGAGCTTCTGGAATAAATGGATATTGTCAAAAGTAAGTGGCCCCTCTTTACCGACAGTAATGCTGGCACTATCCTGACGAATAGGAGCACCCACTTCATTCGTTAGCGTTTTCTTGCTCATGTTCATTCCCTCAATTGACAGTATTGTCGCCAGAGAATGTAGTGCAGTACCTGCTTAATGTTATTACGTGAGATTACATATGATAATTTTATGTAATTTTTGATTTGGTTAAACGGGACCTGTTCACTGAGTGTCAGCGCAAATCCACAGTCTGACTCTTTGGGCAGTGCATACAACGGCTTTTTGTTGATGTCGGTAATATTTTACGGTAACAGTACGTCAGATGACGGCACAATATCTGATCTTGTGCTATTACAACAACGTATAACCAGATCACAGAGTTTTAAGGAGCAAGAATGCGACATTTATCAGCAAGTATCCTATGTCTGCTGCTATCGGGTTCACTTCAGGCCACCCAGAGCAACACACCAAGCCAGGCCTACAACTGGACAGCAGGTCCAGACTTACCCATGGCACTGCAAGAAGTATATCCTGCTGTATTTAATGAGCGTATTTTTGTTGGGGGCGGATTCACACCCTCTGACTCTCCGTCCTTTTCGGGGCTAGGTCCAAGCACAGACGTCTTTCTACTTAACCCGGCAAAAGAATTCTGGACAAAAGCACCGTCCTTACCTGCGCCACGTCACCACCTTGGTATGGTTAGTAATCGGCACTTCATTTATGGTATCGGTGGCTTTACGGGCGCTAAAGGCAGCGCCTGGGAAATTCAAAGCTCTGTATTCCGCCTGGATGGTAATCTACAAGTGTGGCGCACCGGCCCGTCGCTGCCTATTCCATTGGCTGAATCTGTGTATGCCAATGTCGGTAAGAATATTCATGTGATTGGCGGTAAAACGGTTTCTAGAGAGACTGGTAAAAATGTCGATACCGACGCCCACTATGTGCTTATTAACAACTCCTACTGGCGAAAGCTGAAATCAGCGAGCCTGGTCAGAAATTCTGCTGCCAGTGCAGTCATTGGTCATAAGATCTATGTTATTGGTGGACGTACATCAGGCCAGGATGGTGCTAATCTGAGTTACGCGGAAGTGTATGATACAAAAGCTGAAACCTGGACGCCTATTGCGCCGCTGCCGGTGGCTTCCGGCGGTTTGTCGGCCAGTGTTCTGGATGGCAAAATCATAGTGTCGGGCGGCGAGGTGTTTGGCCCGAAAGGTAACTGGCAGGCAGGTAAAGCCTTCGATGAGGTTTGGGCGTACGATCCGCAGACCAATCAGTGGCAGGCGCTGCCGGACTTGCCTCAGCCACGTCACGGACATGGCTCTGTCTCGTTAAACGAGCAACTCCATATTATCGGCGGTGCGGCTAAGGTGGGGCCGCAGGAAACCCTGTCGTCGACCATGACGTTGTCGATACAAGAAAGTGAATAGCCAAGCAGGAAACTTCAGAGATTTTGTCTTTTAAAGTTACTTTGTACTCTTGGATATAGAGTCAATTGGCTTTTTGTACAATAACTTTTTTCCACGCCTTAACGATCGTGATTGCTCCTTCTTAATAACTTTAGTTGATGCTTTGGCAAACTCGAGGGACACCGATCTATTTTTTTGAATGGGTACTATATCATCTATATTTGTGATAAAAGATTCTGGCTTTGCTCTAGAAAAAGAAAATAGTCTCATATAGGATCACTCACTTATATTGCCTTTCTTAATTATAATTGAAGATACTAGCCCTGCAATTATATCTGCAACCCCGCCTAAACAATCAATGTGCTTGGGTCCGAATACATTTATGTTCTTAGATGTTAGAAATAGTATACCTAGCATGTTTTCATCTGTTCCATCCCATGCATTTAGTCCAACAGCCATTAAGTTTTTTATTTCTTGAGGATAAGTTATGTGGTTTTGCGTATTTGTTAGTATATTAAATTGGATTGATTTATCAATATCACTACAAATAATTGCCCCTTTTCCTCCAGAGCGCTCTCTAAGGTAGCGAGCTAATCCAGAATTTGCAGAAATAGGTTCAGAGGTTTTTGCTCTTGAAGGGCTTAGGCCTCCTGTTCTGGACACTGTTGTGTAGTATAGCTCTCCATCTTTTTCCGATATGATGCGTGTAATTACTTGGATGTCTTTTTGTGGTATTAGTTCCTTAAATAGCTCTTGTACAGTATTGCAGATATCATTTAATGCACCACTCAACGAAACATCATCTGGATTTTTGTTCAATCGAGTGTGCCAGTCTCTTACTTTATGAGAAACTTGATGCGATAGGTATTTTACATTTAATGATCTGATAGTTCTCTTTCTTAGATAAAGTAAGCCGAAGAAACAAATTGACCCAATTGCTAGTGAGGTTATAGCTCCATTGAATATTGCATCTTTAGCGGTTTCCCATGTTAGGGAATCTGTCCACCACGGAGCTCCTGTTGTAGAGATGAAAATTAACAAAGCTGGAATAATTATGCTGCTAAATGTGCCAAAGACAATCCCTCGCCAACGAATCATCCCTTTGACCGTTTCGTCCCAACTTTCCCTACCATCGTAAAGTATTCTTGCTGGCATGGTTTCCTCGTTACTAAAATTTACACATTTTTAATCTAATATTCACTGCTATAATAGTCAATAGATCTTCAATTATTGTTCTTTGCATCAGTAGAAAGAGTTTGAGCTCAGTCGATAGGTTGCATTGCTTGTTAGTTTCGAGAATATCTAATCCTCAGCAATTAACAACATTTGGACTTCAATGATGCGCGGATTTACTTCATTGAAAGTTAATATTTATAATGTGATGTAACCTCTTGACTGGTTTTGAAAACCTATAAATGTTGTAGGAAGGTCAAAAGCCTTTGATGAAAGAGCTGATTGTCTATATTGACTAAAAGAAAAGGCAAATAGGAATAAGTCAGCTCTAATATAGTGAAAAAAAACGTTGAATTTACTTTTCAGTTTAAGGCAAACAACTGGCCTTGGTAAAAAAGTATCTCACTTCATAGTCTTCGCAGGTGGTGTAACTGCTGTTCCCGCCATTGCTGGAGTTCCAGCAGGCAAAGCCAGAGCTGTTGTTGACCAGGTTTTGCCCGCTCAGGCTTGAGTCCAGCTTGCTGCCTTTGACTCGCGCAACGACGCCTGCAACATCATTGGTGCTGCAACTGGCTGCAATGTTGCCCGCAGACTGGTGTGAGCTGAACAGCTCGTTATCACCACTGGCCGGGTCATCGCGGTCAAGCCAGCCTGTTGCATAGAGGCCGCCGTTGACCTGTGAACTGGCGATACGGTAAACACCCAGTGAATTCAGTTCTTTATTCTCGGTGCCATGAAAGGCAAACAATTGCTGGCTGGCACTGGCTGAGTAGGTTGTACAACTGCCAGAGGCTGCCCCCCCTTTCACCGAATTGCCATTGCTGGAAGTCAGCTTCAGGTAGTACACGGTATCGTAGCCATATTTGCCATCGTCTTTACAGATCTGCAGACTCTTCAGATGCTCGCCTTTGCTGGTATCAAAGGTCAGTTTATTGCCCCAGCTACCGCCGCTGCCACCGTAAGTAACACACAACTCGGATGTGCCCACACTAGCATGTGACAGGCTTTGTTTGGTCTCGTAACAAGCCTGAAACCCATCCACCCGATTGTTTGAGCGAACCCGTACTGAGCTGAGGTTAAAGGTGCCGCCCACCAGAGCTTTACGCTTTAATAAAGCAATATCGTTGAAGGCGTCGCCTTTACTGGTCGAGCCCACCGCGTTGTTTTTCACGTACTGCCAGTCGATATATTCAGCAGAGTTAGACAACCAGAAAGAGTCGAATGCCTTGTAATAGTTCACCCAATGGTGCTCTGAACTGTTACCGATGGCGTTTTGTAGCTGAACATGTTCATAGGCGTTGAATGGCATCGCAAACTGATAGCTGCCGCCCAGGCTCTGACAGTTCGCAAAGCCCATGTCCCAGCTGCCTTTGCTGGTGGTCAGCTGCCAGTTGCGGTTGTCATCCACACAAGCATGGTACTGATAAGTGGAGCAGGCTTTGTCGACAATTGCAGCGTCGCTTTCGAGACTCGCACAGTCACCAGAGCCATTGGGTCGGTTTGATTTCCACGACCAGATAAAGTCCTCAATCTGGACCTCATTGGCACCATAGCCGCTGGCAGCACTGGTGTTATTGGCTTCGACCAGCGCCAGTTCGAGAATTTGTGCGCCTTTGTTAGCCCACTTGCTGATCACATTGCTACCGGTTTTACTTGAGCTCGGGCCATCCGGGTTGAGCTGAGTCGCGCCATCAATGATCACTGTCATATTGTTGGCTAGGTAATGCGCGGTTTGGTCGCCATTTACACACTCATTGCTGCCGTTTTGACAAAATGGCTGATTGCTTTGCAGGTTACCATTGGCATCAAAGGCATCTACGCCGATAAACACGGTGTTCCAGAACTTGGAGTAGCTACCGCTGCTGTGATAGGAGCACAAATTGCTGTGATCTCTGGGGGTTTGCACTACGGCAACCAGCTGCTTACCCGCAGCCAAAATGTCGCGTTTGGTGAGGTGCGACACTGGCAAGGATGCGCAGCTCTTATCGGCATAGCCCCAGTCCGACGGCATCAGCAGATAGTCGCCGATGTCTTTTTCCAGACGTTCGCCAATTTTGTTGTGCCAGTTTTTATGGTCGTTATGCTTGTATGATTCGATCTTCAGTAAAACAACCTCGTCCGGGTTGTCTTTCAGAAAGTCTTTTATGTCGTCTAACCCTTCCGACAACTTAGCGTGAAAGCTGGAGCAAATAGCCTTATTTTCCAGTGAGTTGTGACACAGCATAGGGGTTGAATCAAAGGTGCCTTCCGGATAGATATCAAACTCCATTACCCGAATGCCGCGCTTAAGCAGACTTTTGGGTGAATAGTATTGATTGACGTCGGTATAGGTACCTTTGCTCCAGGCATGTGAGGCATAGGCATTGTGCGCCCCGGCCCACAAGGTTTTAGAAAATGGCGCAAAGTTGTCTATCTGCCCTTGCAGATCCAGTCGGGTGACTTTCTCATCATCGGTTTCTATTGCGGCGCTTACTGCAAATGATAGGCAAGATGTTGCTACCGCACCTGCCAACAACAGCGCCAGTGTATTGCTTGGTTTCATAGTAAAAATCCTCTCCTTTTAGTGTGATGCTGGTCCTTAACCAGGGCGCTATTTACGCACCCTGTACGAGCAACCGCGGCAAATATAGGCGTGAAAAGTGCAAGAAGTGTGAAGAAAAGAGTTTAAACTCTAAAGTTGTCAGGTAGAAATACACCTGGCTTCGTTTTGAGGTGAGAAAAGGACCGATCCTCGACGTCAGGGCCGTTTCATGGACAAATTACATGAAGTTTTTCACAAAACTGGGATTGAAAATAAAGGGTTGAAAGCAGGGCTGTTATCACATGCAGCGCCATTATCGCGGACGCGTGCGAGCCGGGAACTGTTAACCAAAAGCACCAAAAACTCTTGCTATGAATCGCCTGATTGCGCCATAGGTGCTTGTATAATAGTAATAAATTGGTTCTAATAAAGGTAAAAGAGAACGCTGACAGAAATAAGTTGCGTTAGGAATCAAAGCGCGTACAGCTTGTTCATCAAAAGCTACTCCAGTAAAGCAACCAGGATGTTAACAGAATACGATATTTTGGCAGCGAACTGATCAAACAATGAACAGCGCGCATTGCATACATGTCAAAGCCAAGTCTGTTCGACCACTCCATATCTGAGGAAATTATGAAAAATAAAATAGTGTTAGGCTTATTTTTAAGTGCCCTTTCATCCAGCGTTTTTGCGGCTAATGAGGGCAAAATCACTTCGATTGCCTTTGCTGGTGCAAATATGTCAAGCCATCCGGATGTAGTCCAATTACAAATTGAAGGCGGCTTTGAGTCGGCCGATTGCAATACAGGTGTTGCTGCAATAAGGAAAAGTGATACACACCTTGTTTCTGCTGCGCTTGCCGCATTTGCAATGGGAAAGCCGGTAAAAGTGTTCCTTAATGCGCACGACCTTTATTTTCCCTCACAAAAACGATGTGTCATATCAATGCTGACAATGGCGAAGTAAAGCCAACATTGAATGCCATTTTGTTGAGACCCACCCAAAACTGATAACAAAGGGTACTACAAGGAAGATACAGTGTGGATATCCACCTATACTTTTCGGGTATGTTCTACGTTAAAATACAACACTTTTTGTCTTTCCAGCGGGTACAAACTATACCCGGTGGAAAGCACATTGACTGTTATGCAGCGCAGTCGTCTTTGGCCTGGGGCTGTAATTCCATTAATACTGCCTGCCATAACCCGCTTAATGCTGATAAATAATCTGGCTGCTGATATAGCGGCTGTGTTTCGCCTTGTATTGTGGCTGCCAATGCCGCAATGGCGTTGAGGTTACACTGATCTCTGTGGGTCATTAATTGCTGTTTGTCCATGGGGACAAGCTCAACAGGCATATAGGTTCGCCATGTTTCACTCGGCAGGCTTTGGCTTGAAGGAAACCAGCTTAACGGGCCTGTGGTTTCGCTGAGTGTTAAAGTACCATGCGGAAATAGCGCAGAGCACTGATGGTTTAAAAAAGTAGCGCTGCCGTCATCTTCAGCAGACGAAAAGTTCTGGCATAAGACAGAGACAGTAAGGCTGTCGGTTTTGAGCATGACAGGCTGAAACGCCATTGGCTCACCGTTGTATTTGATGACCTCGAGTCCTTCAAACCCACCCAATGCACGGCCTAACAGATCCAGCGCTGAATAAAGCGTTCTTAAATTGGCACCCATGGCATAGTGCATACAACCAAACCCTTGCTGATACGCGTTCAGGATGGATTGTAAAAATGCCTGAGGAGCGTAGAGGTCGGCAAAGTGCCCGTTGACGTGAAAATACACCTGGTGCTGCTCGGCTAGTGCCAGTGCTTTTTGTACAAACGCCTGATCAACGGGGTGCTCACACAACACAGAAACGCCTTGCTTTAGCAAAGATAAGACAATGGCTTGACCCGCATCGCCCGATACTGCGACACATGCGATATCAATAGAGTCAGCCGGAACTGCACTGACATCAGTGTAATAGGGCACACCCAGTTGGTGTGCGATCTGTTGAGAATGTTCACTGCCTTTTGACAGGACACCCACACAGGTGAAGCTGTCTTGTGGAAACTGAGTTAAAGCGCGAATATACGTGGAACCATAGTGGGTACCACAAACGAGTACTTTCATAATATTATCCTTTTCTAAGCAATTGGATGTGGCTCTTGGTTAACCGGCCGCCCTTGCAACAATTTGCGCAGCCTTGGGTTGTCTACCCGTTTAAATTGCTCACCAAAGTGAATGGGTTGCATGTTGACACCAATAGCACGCGCAACCCTGAACGGGCTGAGTGCCATATCTGGTGAGGTAACATCCACAATGGCGACTTCGACCCCAGCTGTATCCAGGCGTTGCTTAAGCTGGCCGACGTGTGTGATCACCTCATACGGCCAGTCTTCCAGCGTTTTCGCCTCGCTGATGGGTCGGCGCATAAAGTCAAAGGCCGCGAGTTTGCTTTTACTAAAATAATAGGCCGCGTGATCTTCCAGACTTGTTACATCACTGATTTGCTGAGGAATTGCCTGTCCAGAGCGCATCAATTGGCACAGATAAGGCATTACATGGCCTTGTTCCAGCAATGCTTTGCGCATGGCAACTTTGATATCTCCGTGCGTGGCCAGGGCCACTGAGACTGCGGGGGTGCGATAGCCATCTCCCAGCGCTAAACACACGACCGTTGGCACGTGTAATCCCACATCCAGTAAGTAGCATTCGAGCTCAATGCCCAGCTCAGTTAACTCTTCAATCATAACGCGCATTTTGCCCTGGTTTAGTGCCTCGTAACTGAGACGTTCGCAGGGCTGCTGTGCATACCAGGTGAGCATCATAGCGTCGCGTTCTATGAGTTCATAACAGGCTCTGAGTTCAGCATCATCGTTGTTTTGGCCAGCCGCGAGCCCATTTGATGACACCTGACTAAACTGCTCTTTATAAGGGCAGGCAAAGTTAAAATAGCTGACCAATGCCGGTACCCATACAGGCTCTTTGGTTGCCAGCCAGTTGCCGCGGCACCAGTGTATTTTTTGTTTTCTGTGCCATTTGTGAAACGGGAAATTAGGCGTGCTGTATTGTTTATTGGAATACAACACTAAGGTATCCGGATCGACATAGTCACCGTTTAACTGGCTAATTGAGGCATATTTGCAATCACTCAATCGGTATCTGGCCGCCGAGTAGCGCTCCAGAGCCTCACCGACGGCACTAATATGCGCTGAAATAGTATCTAATCCTTTACCTGAGCCAACCTGACCTGAGGCTCTTGGGTCAAATTCGCCCTCCGTAAACGAGGATACCCCGGCAGATGCTGTGATCGGGAAGTCAGGTAAATGTGGCGCATGTCCCGTGAGCTGGCGGACGATCCCTGTGAGGGGATCGACCCAGCCTTCAAATAGCGATTTAAATTGCTCAACATCCTGGAGTTGATTTAGCGGGTTAGTGGCAGAGTGGGTATCTCGATGCATGGATAACGCGTGGGTATTCATATCGCTATGATCAAAACCACAAACATCACACCAGGGAATAGGAATAATGGCATGTTTTTCTGCCTGGTGCGTAACCAGGTTTTGTACCATGACACGCGATACCAGTTCGCTTTCGCTATAGCCCCAGAGGATTTTTAATGCCTCCATGGCAAGCTGTTGGCCCGTGATGGCAGACATAGGTGTAAGCATACTGCGGGCACGGCCGTCACGATTCTTTTTATGGCTTTTTTCTAATTCATGTGCAAGCTCACCGTGTTGTTCTGTGCCCAGCTTTCTGAGTCTTAAGCAGTTCCAGCATGAGCCTGAGGTGGTGTCATCTAAATTGACCACCGGACCTATCCAGCTCTCCAGGCCGTCGAGGTGGCCATAAAGTGTTTTAATCGTGTGCTGATGCACATATTCAGAGACTTTATGCGACCAAAAGTGGGCATCTTTACTTAACGTGACTATGGCCAAATCCCAGTCATTTGATGGGCTGCCTAACTGGGGGTTATCGCAGGTGAGCTCAGAGTGGCTGATCTGCATCCAGGGGTTGCGCTGTTGCAGTGCCGCTGTAAAGACCTGTGCTCTGGGTTTACCAATGTCTTGTGGCGTGAGAAAGCGGTGGCATGTTAAATCGTCGTTGGTGATATTTTCTTTATCTAATAAATGAACATGGCCGACACCCGCAGTACCCAGCTCTTCCAGTAGCGTGACAGCCCAGGGTTCAAGGCCGATAACGAGTACCCGGCAGGGATCAAGAGAGTATACCTGGTCCTGGCTGTGTGGTTGTTGGCTTGCTTGCTGCCAGGGGCGTAAAAAGCGGGTTTGTACTAAACCGGGCGGTTGAAATTCAAGTTGTTCAGAGACTTCTTCCAACAAACCATACTGGCTGAGCAGTTGCAGCACGGCCTCAATACTTGCATCCCCATATTCAGGTAAACGGGTGCAAATTTCAGCCTGTGTCAGCTCTCCCTTAAGCAATGGCAGGATTTTTTCAACAAAGTCGGAGGTATCGCGACCGTGAATCTGGAAGTCTCCCAAATCTGAACTTAATAACACACCATTGCTGTTGGGATTAATGCTCGCAGCCGGGGTCAATCTTAGCTTTTTCATAAATTAAACATCCAATTTCTTAAGACACTCCTCGCACAAAGCGGGGAGTGTCAATAACTGCGTGCTAGCCGCCGGTGCTGCATGGTGTGCATGTTACGCATTGGTAACCCTGCACACACTGATGGGTGCACTGAACGCATTGATAAGTACACTGCAAACACTGCTGGGTACACTGAACGCATTGATGGGTACACTGCAAACACTGGTGGGTGCATTGAAGACATTGATGAGCACACTGCACACATTGTTGGGTGCACTGAGCACAATGATAAGTGCATTGAAGACACTGTTGAGCGCATTGCACACATTGAGACGCACACTGATAACACTGCGCACAGAAGTTCACCACACAGGGGTAGCAGGTATCACATTTGGTGATGTGTGCACACTGCTGGCAATGTGCCTTTTGTTCCGTTTGACACAAAGCGCAGAAATTCACAGTGCATGGGTAACAGGTGTCACACTTGGTAACCGGCTGGCACTGCTGGCAGAAGTTAACGATGCACGGATAACAGGTTTCGCACTTTCTGGTGGCACATAGCTGGCATTGCCCGTTTTGACCCGGCTGGCACATAACACAGAAAGTCACAATACATGGATAGCAAGTATCACACTTAGTGACAGACTCACATTGTTGACAGAGGGTAACGGTACATGGATAGCAGTAGACGCATTGCGTGATTGGAGCGCATTGCTGACAGAAGTTAACAATACAAGGGTAGCAAGTATCACATTGAGTGACAGGTGCACATTGCTGACATTGCAGAGTCTGGCCCGGTTGACAGAGCGCACAGAAATTAACAATGCAGGGATAGCAAGTGACACAGTTAGTAACTGGCTCACAGGTTACACACTTATGGGTCGTCTCACATTGTATGCAGGCTACACAGGGGGTAGGTGGGCCCAGCGGCTGATAGCTAGTACCAACAGGAGCACAGGTTGCACATAGTGTGGTAGTGCACGGGACACACAGGATTGTTGGTGCGGCACATGGAGCACAAGGTGTGCAGTAGTAACATACAGCACAGTCGGCAATGCCAGACGGGTTACAGCGTGCTTCTAGTGCTTTGACTTTTGAGGTGAGCTCAGTTACCTGTAACTGAAGTTCTTTGATAGCTTGTTCGCTCATCATACTTTCCTTAAGTTAAGTTTACTGTGTTATTTGGTATCGAGTACCAAAAACAACCTAGGTTTGTTGCTTGCCGCACATGTCATAAGTGGCAAACAGCATGTCTTTAAAAGACACATTCATCACATTGCAATAGGGAACTTATTGCACTTTAAACAGGGTGTTGGCCGTTATGTGTGGAAACATGTAACGGCTTCGTTTGCTGGGGTCTTTGCCGTTTATTAAACTAAAGTCCAGCGTAATATCCTGACTGTACTGCAGCATATTCTGGCCATTGGATAGTCGCTCTAACCACATAGTGGTTTTGAAACGAGGCACATTGGAGTGCGTTTGCATAAAGGGCGTGTTGGCGATATTGCCGTCGGCTTGCGTATCGACATCCAGCACTGTGGTGTCGATTACGCCTATGCCTTGCTGGTAAAGACTGTCTAAAGCAACCTGCAGCACAATGTTGGGGTTCACATTGGGGTTTTCAGGAATATCAGGACCATAAGGGACTTTAAAGCTTGCACCGCCAGCCGTGGGCAGGGCGTTGGCAACAGGAATGCTGGGCGCACCTTTGAAGCAATCGTGCCCTCCAATAGCCAAAATTGAATTTCCATGCGGTACAGACACTTGTTTTACAATAGTCAGGTCCGGTGCTTGCACCGGGAGCGGATCGGGGGTATCCGGCACCCAGGGTTTCTTGTTCAGGGTACCTTGCCCCTGAGGTGCAATCACCTGATGTAACCAGCTGCCATTTTCAGCATGGACGAGCTCATCTTTTTGCGGGCCATCGGCAAAAAATACCCGTTGCGAATAAAAAATGGTGTAGGCATCTTGCTCGTAATTACCCGCCCGGTTAGCCACTTTGCCCTGAATCGCGCTAAAGGTCATGACCTCGTAGTAGGGGATATTTTTTAAGATGAAGCCATTCGGGGCATTATCTTGCGGGATCGGCATAACATTAAATCCCCCGTATCGTGTGCTAACCCAGGTCCCAATTAACCCGGCCAATGGCCCGAGCTTTTCAAGGATCTCACAGTTTTGATCGCCACCACCGGCTGCAATGAGCGGCACATTAAAATCTGGCACAAAATTCGGCTGTTGCGGGTTAGTTGGCTTGTCTGTGCAGTTAAGCTGCTGAGGGATGCATGAGGCGCAGCGTAATATGGCGCCGTGGGTATTGGTTTCAGAACAGTGTTTGTTCAGATCTTCAAATGCTGATTGAAGTTGCGCAATTTCAACTTGTAATTGCGCAATGGGGTCTTGCTTACTCATGGTTTACTTTCCTTGCTGTGTAAAATTATCGGTAGATTAATTTTTCAACAGTCTTTGAGTGTATCAGCAAGGTTTCCCAAATTTTATTACATCCTATTACACAAAAATAACGTTCGGCAGGTATGCATGATCTGTGTTGCTCAGATTACATGAGGTGTTGTTTGTGAGTGCTTGCTTTTAATATGGTTCTTGTTACGCATAAGCCCACTGTAGAGCTTGGATAAAAAGCGGCTTTACGTTTATTGATAGTGAATTGATTCGTAAGGGTCCGAGCTCTTTGTTGAGCTGAACGTAACAAACTCCACTGTCATCCGGACGCTTGCGAGCAGGGAGCGGCTAACCTGCAATGCAGAAGTTCCTTCTGGTCAAGTACCTGACAAACCACTTTGTAGTAAACACTTAGCCATTTGTTTTTATTATGGATATGCTACCAGGTACCCTGCTGTAAGGTCGTAAGTAGTAAGCAGCAAAATCATTACAACTTCGGATAAATAAACTAACTAGCGATTATGGTTGAAGAGATTAGTATCAAATTGTTTGAACTAGGCCCGACAAGGTCTGCCCGGGTACGCTGGGCATTGCTTGAGGCAGGGCTAACATTCGAGTCTGTGCAATACGGAGTAGAGATATTTAAGTCTACGGAGCTATTAAACATTCACCCATTGGGCAAGTTACCCGCGGTATTAATCAATGGACAGCCTCTTTTTGAGTCAGCGGCCATTGTCACGGCGATAGCCGATCTAGTGCCAGATAAGAAGTTGATAGCAGCGCCTTCAAGTTGGTTGAGAAACCTGCATAACCAATGGGTTTGTTTTACATTGAGTGAGCTGGAGCCTTTTGTACAGTCAACCGAGATCAACTCAATGGATTTTGTTTTACCAGCAGAGCAGCACGTTCGGGAAATTGTCCCGCAAAATAACATGCTGTATAAAAAAGCGGCCACAGCGTTAGAAAAGCACTTTTCCCGGCACGACTACCTGGTTGACGACCAATTCTCGGTTACAGATATCGTACTTGCATACACCTTGTGCTGGGGACAAGAGCAAAAGTTGCTGGATGACTTTCCGAACATCAATGAGTATATGGATCGACTCTATAACCGCGAGCATTGCACATTAAAAAAACCATAGGGGCAGCTTAGCACCTTTGCTCTACAAGCCTGAATTTATGGAGGGGTCTGGCAAAGCTTGCTAACACTGCATTAGTTAAGTAAGGCGCTTGCGCGGTGTTGAATTCTAATACGTATACGTGCCTAGATTTTTATTATTTGGAATAAGAAATGTCGAAGATTCTATTATTGTTTATTTTAATTTTGCCTATCTTAGGCTGTCAGACGTCTGGTGTGCAATCAACCAGTAGCGTTGAGCTTGTCCCTGAGGCTATGAATTCAGAATTGGAGTTTAAACTCAAAGAGAATGCAAAGCTTGTTGTTTCTTCCATGTCAAAGTTAGTAGATTTTGAATTTGATTACTCTGAAAGATCTGTTAAATGGTTGGATGGATTTATTAATCGTAATCAGGACCTTACTTTGGTCGATACTTTGGGTTCATATTTAGGTGAGGCTCTATTAAGGAAATATGGTGGTACTTGGGTAATAATCGAAGGGGGTCCCGCGCTTGAAATTCGTCCTGATTTTATTATGTTTCCGTTTTCAAAGGTCGAAAAGCAAATTGTATATGGAGAGCAAGAGTCAATCACAGAGTATTTTTTAATGACAGAGGTTATGCTTAAGAGGTATGAGCACAGAGGTTAGGGAGTTGGATATCCACTCCTGTCTTCTGAATGTCTGTGAACTGGGATTTACCAACGTGTGGCACAGTGGTGCCCCGTTGCATCCGAACATACACACCCCACTGTCATCTCGGACGCTTGCGAGCCGGGATCTACTGGCCAGCAATACTGTGGTTCCTTTTAGTCGCGAACCCTACCAACCCCGCCGTAACTCAGTTGCTATCCAACCCGTCAAACTGGTTAGGTATTACTGGAGATCAGTATTGTGTTATCTTACACGACAGTTGTTAACACGGAATTTTGCATCATGAACGAATCGGTGATCCACCAGACCTTATCGCAGCGCTTTGGCTTTTCAGCATTCAGACCTGGCCAGGAACAAACTGTCACACAGCTGGTTAACGGTCACTCTAGCCTCGCAATTTTCCCAACCGGCTCTGGTAAATCTTTGTGTTATCAGCTGACGGCCTTGCAGCTCCCCAATTTAACCTTAGTTATTTCGCCTCTGCTGGCGCTCATGAAAGATCAGCTGGAGTTTTTACACAGCAAAAATATCAATGCGGCCAGTTTAGATTCAACGTTAACTCGAGAGCAAAGTCAGTCTGTGATGCAAAATGTCAGAAATGGCAGCATTAAAGTGCTGATGATCTCGGTTGAGCGATTTAAGAACGAACGTTTCAGAGAATTCATCAAGCAAGTGCCTGTTTCTATGCTGGTGGTTGATGAAGCGCACTGTATCTCTGAATGGGGTCACAATTTCAGGCCCGATTATCTTAAGTTACCCGACTATCGCAATGAGTTAAACATCCCACTGGTGCTGCTGCTCACCGCCACAGCGACCAAAAAAGTAAAGCGCGATATGGCGGACCGGTTTGATATAAAACCCGAGCATATCGTGCAAACGGGCTTTTATCGCGCCAACCTGGATTTAAGTGTGTATGCCTATCCGGAAGAGCAAAAAGTGCAGGCACTGATTGGCTATTTAAAGCAACAAGCTGGCGCAGGCATTGTGTATGTCACGCTGCAACAACAGGCTGAGCAGGTGGCTAAGCAATTGCAGGCAGCGGGCGTAAATGCCGCTGCCTATCATGCCGGGCTGGATGACAGCCTTCGTCAGAGTATCCAAAACGATTTCATGAACAATCACAAACAAGTGATTGTTGCCACGATTGCCTTTGGTATGGGCATAGACAAATCCGATATTCGGTTTGTGGTGCACTACGACCTGCCAAAATCGATAGAGAATTACAGTCAGGAGATAGGCCGTGCAGGGCGCGACGGGCAATTTTCTGAGTGCATTACCCTGGCTAACTTAGATGGCGTTGCGACGCTTGAGAACTTTGTTTACGCCGACACCCCAGAGCAAGCCAGCATTCAGGCACTGATTGATGAAATTCTGTCGCAGCAACAGCAGGGGTTATGGGAAATGCAGGAGCTCAGCGCCTCTAAAGTCAGCAATATCCGATTGCTGGCATTGAAAACCTTGTTGGTGCAGCTCGAACTCAAAGGCGTAATTGAGGCCAAATACGCCTTTTACGCCGACTTTAGATTCAAGTGGTTACGCACAGAGCAAGAAGTTATCAGTATGTTTGATGCGAACCGTCAGCAATTTATCCAGCAGGTAATTGCCAATACGCAATTTAAGAAAGTGTGGGGCACCGTTGATATTCAAGCCTTAGTGCAACTAGGGCACGACAGAAATCGAATTGTAGCGGCACTGGACTACTTGCATGAGCAAGGGCACATTGAGCTTGAGTCAAAGCGCATGATGCAGGTTTATCAGGTAGACGAAACCAAGCTGGCAGAGCCAAATCTGGCCAAAGAACTTGCCGACTACTTTTTAGATAAGGAGCAAGCCGAGGTTAAACGCATCGCTGCCATGCTGCGCTTTTTTGAGTTAAATACGTGTTTGAGTTACAACTTAGCGCGCTATTTTGACGATGAAAATGCCCCAGAGCAATGCGGACACTGCTCAGCGTGCCGAGGCCAGGTTGCACAATTAACCCAGTCTAAGCAGACAGAATTTCCCTCGGACGACACATTACGAAGCGACCTAAGTGCGCTAAAACAGCATTTGACCCAAATTGGCGTTACGCCAAGCCTGGCAATACTGACTCGATTCCTAACCGGCATGACCTCGCCTTTGGCAACCTCTTCCAAATTCAGACAACGCGCCGGGTTTGGCAGCTGCACAGACATTCGCTATCAGCAGGTTTTGAGTAAAGTACAGCAATTGGGTTTTGGGGTGTAATGGTGCGTAAATGCACCGTATATCTTTAATCAGGTAGAAATAAAACCAAAGCGAAACAGTGTATGAATGAGTTCCGACCTGGCAGTCAAACCTGACATGGCCGAACTTCTACTTCAAAACTAGAACTTTTTCTCAAAACGGCATCCACCTCGGTCATCCCGGACGCTTGCGAGCCGGGATATGCCAACGTACGGCACAGCTGTATCCTGGGGCATCCCATTTGGGGTAGGTTGCATATTTTCCCAGGCAAGGCTGTTAGCAGTGAAATGAACATAAGTTGCTGTATATATTGTGTAATAATATTTACATATTACAGTTTTTCCCTATAATGACCGCTTCTAAATAAAAAGGAATATTTTATGTTAAGAAAAGCAAGGCTGTTATCTACAATCTTAGTATTGCCGCTATTTAGTGCAGCTTCTTTGGCATCTGATTATGTTACTGCAACACCGTCGCAAGTCGACCTAAATGATACCGTGACGATAGACTGGTCAAACTACTACCTCTCCAGTAAATACCCAAATCCAACATACAACTTATATGTTACTAAGCCGACAGGTGAACCAAAAAGGGCATATCGACGTGGTTTAACTACGACCAGAGACATTCGAGGACCAAACACCGTGAGTGGTCGTCAAACAATCGAAATAGAAGTATGTGATCAAAATGGGCAAAACTGTATTACAAATAGTGATGGCCGAGTAAGCTTTACTGTTAAGCATGGTTGCATACTAAGTAGTGCAGGCTTGGGTTATTATTATTATTGTGATGGTAATCAAATTACTCAAGGTATTGTAAATAATGCGATTGCTAAGAGTAAGATAACAGATTTTATTTCAGTGAAGAACAGGCTTTATTGGAAGTATAAACTAACAAATGGTTCGGGTACTCAATACGCTTGGTATACGAATTGCCGCTCAGGCGGAGCGTTGGAGCGCGTGACTGAATTAATAGAAAACAGTGACGACCGCATAGATAGCTTCTTCGCTCGCCACAATGATGGTAAGGCAGAGTGGTACTTTTATGACAGCTCATTCAATATGTCCTTTCCTCGAGAAGCCTATCACAGTGATTGTCGATAGAGTCTAGCGCTTAAAACAGCTATGCTTTATTAAACATAGCTGTTTTAAAGTCACTTCAGTGAAAGCAGATTAAGCGTAAGTTACCGAAATTAAAGCCTACAGTGTGCACATAAGCTATGTGGACATTCATCTAAAAGTTGATGTAACTCCTACTTGAAACGGCTCACTTTTGATTTTTGAATGTATGGCGGGGGAGCAATCGTTATTCACCACAACCCTTGAGTGGTACTCCGCTGCAGCTAACCTCACAAGCCCCATCGCCATCCCCGACGCTTGCGAGCAGGGAGCTTCCAAAATGCGGCACGGCAATACCCGCGCTGTAGCAGAACTCATAAACTCCATCGCCATCCCGGACGCTTGCGAGCAGGGATCTACCAAGATGCGGCACAGTGGCTTCCGTTGCAGTTGAGCTCACAAACCCCGCTGTCACTTGTCAGAATTTAGGGGTTAATGATTATGTATCTGGCGCTCACATAATCAGGAAGTGACGAACAGCTAATGGAGCCATTTTTATCATCAATGTAAACTTCTATGCTTTTACCTGCCGCGAGTGCTGCCAAAACAATGGCGTTACCTTTGTCCGACGGCGGACAAATCCACTTGCCATTAGAGGCGCTTGTCCTGAATGCAGTGTTGCCACTACATTGATGGGGATAATCCATTACCCAAGTGACTTTGCCTTTACAGTTGATATCCGCCGCATTTGCCAATACAGGGAACAAAACAAGTAGAACTGGTAATAACGCTTTCATAGAGCTTCCTTTAGTGTTTAATATTTTCGCTAACGGCACAAAGTGCTTTGTTTAGCATTGCTACGAGCGGGCACTGGCTGTGCCTTTACGTCAGCCTGTAACTGCGTGCCTTAGAGCAATCTAACAAACTTTTTATTTATTATGGACAATTTTTGTTAGTTTGTGATTACAGGCGAGTACCGGGTTGGTTTCAGCTTTAGGAGAGTTACCAAAAATTGGGGTGGGTGTCCGGGCAAAGTGGTTGTCGAATTCACAAAACCTGCCGTCATCCTGGGCGTCTGCGAGCCGGGAGCTACTAATGTGCGGCACAGCGGTTTCCCTTTGCAGTCGAACTTACAAACCCCTCCGTCATCCCGGACGCCTGCGAGCCGGGATCTACTAACGTGCGGCACAGAGGTGATTCGTTGCTGTCGAACTCACAAACCCTACCGTCATCCTGGACGTCTGCGAGCCTGAATCTATTTACTTACAGCACAGCAGTTTCCTGATGCGCACCAATTTAGAGGGGGTCCAAGTAAAAATCTGCTGGATTTATAGACAGTGCCTAGGCTGTTGTCCAATAACTTTATTACGCCCCAATTTGTCCAAATTTCACATGGCTGCGACTTTGATATTCGCAACATGTTGTTTACTTTGACTTTACTCCGTGGGACCATGAGGCCATGTAATACAGGCCGTTATGTCAGTTCATGTTTCGACATGATGGGGTAGAATAAACTGTTAGAGCTCCACGAGGAGAGTATGGAAGAATTATTAAACAATGGATGGGTTGTAGGCATCGGGGGTGGAGTTTTAAGTGGCCTTATTGTTGCTTGGCTTACACGAACCCTTTTTTCCAAAAAGGATTTGCGTGAACTTGCCATTAATATTTCTTCAGCAAATCGAGAGATTCTATATGCTATTCGGCCGGAAATATCTGAGGCCAGCCTGCCCACAGTTGAAGTGATTGAAGCCCTCAAGAATGCCACTGCACGTAAATACAAAATAGAACCAAATCGTCTACACGGAATAACTGAAATTGTCGAAGAACTTATAAAAGAAATAATGGATTCTAGCTTTATTTCGTCAACTGCAAAAAAGGATTATTGCGAGTCTCTAAAGACCCTTATTCCAGAGAGAACATCAGAACTTGAGACTCTATCAGAAGATCGCGAATTGTTTGTGGCGCGAGTTGAATACAAAGAGAAAATGACATCATTGCTCTCTCTCACATTGGGAACTATTGCAGCTTTGGCGACTATGCTGTCTTTCTTGCAAACTAGTTTTGAATCTTCAAGCCTATTTGGAAAAGTTGCCGAATCGATTTTTCCGATGATTTTGATAATGTTTTCAGTAATGTTGGTAATGACTGTGATGCAAGTTGCTTTAAAGCTGAGGCATAAGCGAATTAGAGCTGAAAACGGTATTTCAGATGAAGAAAGCTCTAACAAGCACGTCAATTAGGATGATAGCTTGTACGAAAAGGATCTAGTATGTACGAAGAATATGAATCCCATTCAGAAATCGATTTTTCAAGAATCTATCATATTTTCCATTCATTACCTTTGTTTGATGATACTTACTTAAACATGCAAGGCATGAACATTGGAATGGTTGATATGTATATAACAGATTGCGAGTATGATCTGCTAAACACATATATCGAAATTGAAAAGACTCCAACAGATATGGTTATGTTCACATCTGCTCAGTCTCAAATGTGGATCTTTGCATTGTATGAGTTAATGAGGACATGGAAGCAGCGAATACGTCAATTGCGAAAGTGGAAAGACAATGGTGCATTAAATCAAATGTTAGCCAAGGTTCAAAAAGATGAGCACAACTTAGCTGCATATATGCGCGGGCGTCATATTGAGTGGGTCAGAGATGAACCATCCGCAATTGATAAATTGGACGCATTCGAGAGTGCTCTCAAGCCTTTATACGATATGACTAGCTCAATCCGTATGAACCTGGCTAAACATGAGATCCAAGGCAAGAGTAACTCCATAGTTCGTGCTCCAGGCTATGGTAGGATCAATATGCTATGTGGTGCACTGGATTATCAAGTCGACATCGATCATGAAACGTTCGAATTTGTTAATCGCCGAGACATAGCTGATGCAATTCGCAGAATTCAGCTCCCAAGCTAACAAATGATTTAACCAAAGGACACAAAATAGCAGGCTTTCGTTCCTTCGTCGCTAATTTTAGCCTGCTATTTCGCGCCGGTTAGGCAAGCGTTATAACCCTATGGGAAAGTTATGAATCCAGAATTAAACAATGCCCCTGAAAATATGCTAGAACTAGGGTTAGGTGCGTTGGCTCATGCTAACTGGCACGCCAATTACTATAGTTTTGAAAACGATAAATGGGCGCAGCTATCAGTGCTCCAGGCTGCTCACGCAGCTGAAATCCTAATTAAAGCTCGAATTGCGCAGGAGCACCCTCTGTTAATATTTGAACAACTTCCTCGCTCGACACAAGTGAAGTCCGATACATTGAGTTTTGAACATTTAGTCGAGAAAGCTAAAACTATTCAGTATTCTGACTTACCTGAACGGTTATGGGCTACTACTGGAATCAAGATTAACAACCTTGAGTCGTTTAAGAGCTTTGGTAATTTGCGCAATTGCATACAGCACTTTGCAGACCCTAGGGGTAAAGATTGCGCCTTAGAATCAGCAAATTTCATTTACAAAGTTATAGATCCCTTAATCAATCAGTGCTGGGGGCTGTTTGCGGTGAATTACAACGAAGATACTACCCCATATGAGTATCTAATAGCTTCTCTAATAAGACGTAATATTGAGTTTCTAGTTCCAAAGGAAGCTCTGGGATCAGAGTTGAATTACATTGAGTTTGATTGGGGAGAAAGCACACAGTATAAAAACAAAATGGTGCAAAGGTTTTTCGACTCTGGTTACGATATAGCCGGGTTATAACAAGCCAGTCAACGGCACGCTCCCTATATTCTAAATCTATTGCGTAGTGCCAGGCCAATCAGAAAGACCAGTGCTATTGATGCGAGAGATTGAAATCCTGCTACAGCAAACACTGCGTGAGGTATGTCGACAACCAGCTCGTCATTAACCAAAGTCCCATACAATGCAGCTGATGATTCTGAGCGAGCATCTTTTGAGCTGGGTATTATGGAGAACATCTGTGAGAAAGAAAATAACAGCGCATCGTATGTAATATCTTTCTTGTCAGATGAATAGGCATATATTGGTGCACATGTCAGCCAAAGTAAGACAAGTGATAGTGTGGGCCTGAATATACTCCGCCCGTAATCGCCAAGTTTTTGAAATAGAAACTCAGTGAGTAATTGGTGCCACGGGGTTTCTATCCATCTACTACATTTCATTTCTTCGACATGTAAATCTAAAGCGAGTTTATGATGCTTGTTCGTCTCCGCCAGCTCTTTCAAACGTCGGATGCGATCTATGTCCTTCTTGTCGGCGGCAGCGGTTTTGCTTAACCAAGGAAATCTTTTTGAGAGCTTATTAGAACGCTTAAGAGTGCTCTTGGTTCTAGAGTAATGGAGTGGAGAACCAAACCAAATTTTCTGAATTACAATCAGTATTTTAAGAATGAGCTTACTGTAATCTGCAACCTTTGTTTTAACAGTAAAGTGGCTCAAGCTGAGTTGATGTGAAAGTTTGGTGTTGGTGAAGTCAGGTACGCAATTGAAATTATCTCCATCTAGGCTAACGGGGCCGTCAAAAGTCGCAAACTTGAAAGACAGGGATTTAATCTGCTCCGTTCTTGCGACATCTGAAAAATTGAATTGACCTGATAATTTTATAGAGTTGAAGTCAACGTGCCCTTCACCAAAATGTGTATCAAAGAAGCTGACATCACCTCCACCAAATCGGGCACCAGCGAAGCCAACGTGACCCTCACCAAAGTGGGCACCAGTGAAGCTAACGTTGCCTTCACCAAAGTGGGCGCGAGCGAAGATAACATTGCCCTCACCAAAATGGGTATCAGAGAAGCCAATATGACCTTCTCCAAAGTAGACTCGATCAAAGAAAACGTGACCCTCACCAAATCGGGTATTATAGAAGTTAACGTGGCCTTCACCAAATCGGGCATCAGAGAAGAAAACGTGACCCTCACCAAACTGTGCATGAGCGAAGGTAACGGGACCCTCACCAAAGTGGGCATCTAAGAAGTTAACGTGACCCTCACCAAAGTGGGCACTTGAGAAGTTAACGTGACCCATACCAAATTCGGCTCCGTTGAAGTTAACGTCACCCTCACCAAAGTTAACATAAGCGAAGATAACATGACCGTCACCAAAGTGGGCACCAGCGAAGTTAACGCGTCCTTTTGGAAACCTGTATCCTGAGAACGACACTTCACCATACTTTGCGAAGTTTGCCCCCACAAAGCTCACATCTGCAATTGGGTTCTCTTCTACCCAAGTATTCCAAGCCTCTTTACCTTGAAGCCAAAGGTCAATTGCGGCCTGGCCTTCTAATACGGTCTTGTTGTCATCGCGTGCCATAGTGTGTCGGTCCTTGGTGGTGTTGATCGGCATAATTTACGTCCATTTTTATCAGAGGTCAATTTTGCTCCCCTATACCTTGCTACAACCTAATGCCATGAATAATATTGGCTATTTGAATAGCCTAGCCAGTCTGTGCCTAGTATCTAATATCAATTGTATTATGGTAATACCTACGCTGATTGGCGTGGGTTAGCCAGAATTGAATGGTTTTCTTAATGCTGGATACTCGCTTGAGTAATCACATCAAGTGATGAAAGGCTCAGAGGTTTGAAGCATATTTCTTAAGAAATGAGAAGGGGAGTTGTGATCAAGAAAGCGCCAGCTAAAGCGCTCTCTTAGTCACAGGCTTTCTGCTAATTAATGCTCACTTAAACAATCACCCCCGGAATTTCCTTACCAAACCCAAGGTCTACGCCACACGCTTTAGCTGCGGTGTGCAGCACATCGTGCTGGTTGTAGCCAGAACCGATGTCGCTGACTACGCCTCGGTTGATGCGGGCGCCGCCGCCGGCGATCAGATAGGCGCAGGGGTTGGCAGAGTGTTTGTCTGCATGGCCCATGTCGGTGGTTTCTAATACCACTGTGCTGTCTAAGATGCCGGCAGCTTTGAGTTTTTGGATCAAATAGGCGCTCAGGCTGCCCAGGTGGCTGCGCATTTCGGTGTAGTACGGGTAGTTTGGCTGGCCGTTACTGCCACCGTGGATGGCGTTGTGATAATGTCCCTGGAAGTTCAGCTCAGGAATACGGAACTCAGACTGGTGGTTACCAAAGGCCAGTGATACTGAGCTGGTCAGGTTACATTGCAAGGCTGCTACGGCAATGTCTGCTTGCAGCCTGGCCTGCTGACTGAAGGTATCAAAGGTCAATGGGAACTCAGTGTCATCGGGGGCAATGCCACAGGAGGTGCCGCCAGAGAGCTCATCCAAACGTCGCTGGGTGTCTGCAATGGCATCCAGATGATCATTCATGCGCTGTATTTCGTAGCCTGCGAGTCTGTTTTTAATCGCGTTGGCTGCCGACATATGCGCATTCATGATGGGCGTTTTACTGTTGCTGCCCTGGGCGCCGCCAAACACCATTTTATACACGGTGAAGGGGTTTTCCTGGAACGGCAAATGGTTACGGTTGTCTTTGGTTAAATGGCCCTGACCATTACTGTGAACGCCTAAGTTCAGATAGCGAAATGGCAGGTTCGGGCCCAGTGCATTACCCATAGTGACGTCGTAACTGTCACCGCCCCAGTTCTGGGCGAGCAGTACTGGCATTCGGCCATGGCCTGCATTGGAGTGGGCCATGTTGACCATAAAGTTACATTCGGTTTTGACCGGCTCATAGCCTGCCGACATCACGCCCAATTGCATGCTTTCACCACTGCCCGTGGGGTTCCAAAGCGAGGAGATAGACCCGCCCGGAATATAAATCGACACGGTTTTATTGGGCAGCCCGGCGTCCATCGCATCGGCATGTCGTGCGTAAAGTAGTCCTGATACCAGCGGTGATGTGCGGATCAGGGCGGTCGAAATACCCGACGCCATAAACATTTTTAATAAGCTGCGGCGCGATATCGCCATGTTATTTAAATGCTCTTTTTTCATGTTACTAACCTCTTAATGTTGTGACCCGCATTACTCGCTTCTGGACCAGGCTTTGCGATAACGCACCGACTTGAGTGAACCAAATTTCTCCAGCATGGCTCTCGGGCTTTCCTGCATCATGGTGTTGGTCAGTGTGTCGATTTCACACATATAACCGACCTGCTCTGTCTGAGACAGACGCTTGTCTTCTTCACTCGTCGGGTCGATTGAGTCATGACCCACACCCATTACGTAGCGGAACATTTGCTGTGGTAAGCAGCTTTGAGCAGAAGAAAGGTCGGCTATCACAGCACCTAATTGTTTAGTGCCGTTGAATGGCACAAAGTCACTGACCTGTGCGTACTTCTCTGGAGCATAGAGCGTGCCCGATGCGTCGATCACATTACCGTTATTGTCTTGATTGCGGATGTTGCCCACGGCATCAAAGTCTTCCATACCAAAGCCCATCGGGTTGATGTACTTTTCGTGGCAACTTGAACAAGGCTGACCTTCCGTTAAGCTGTGGTACTTGAGTCGGTTGGTGGTCGTCGGGTCTTGTAACAAGTCAGACAGCTCGGCAAGCCTTTGCTCTCTGGCTTCAAAGGTACCCGCTGGCGGATCGGGTTGCTCCTGACACAACATGCGGCGGCGCACTCTGACCGAGCGTAAAATAGGGTGCGATTCGTCTACTTCTGCCCAGCGCGACATAAACGCACCATTGGCTAAGATGCCACCGCGCTGTGTGGTCTCTACTTTTTGTAGGTCATCACCCGATACGCCTGGAATGTTGTAGTGGCTGGCCAGCAACTGGTTGACGAACGTGAAGTTGGCGGTATATAGCGAGCCAAATTTTTCGTCCGGCTGAGTCATGATGTAGGAGAAGGTTTCGTTGATCTCCGCTTTCATGGCGGGTACCAGATTGGCAAAGCCAGGATAGTGGTCCTGATCTTTACTGGCGACTTCCAGACTACCTGTGCCTAACCAGCTGCCTACAAAGTCACCCAACACGGGCTTGGCTTGCTCAGCAAGGCGGTTTGCATGGGCAATGATATGGGCTTCATCACGCAGCTCATCACGTTCAGCGGCTTGCCACAGAAGCTGATCTGGCGTTGATCCGGTAAAGGTATAAGACAGGAAGGTAGCCATTTCCCATGAGGTCAGCTCAAAGGCGTCGTAATCCAGCTCTGAGTTATCCGGGTTCGCTTCGCCTAATTCATGGCGGTAGATAAACTGCGGCGAAGACAGTAAGCCTTCCAGTGCTAACTGCATGCCCGCTGCAACGTCGTTATTGTTGAAAAAGCCCGTTGCGATCAGTCGATAACTGTCCGCTTCATCCTGGGTCAGCGGTCGACGGAATATCTGCGGCGCTAACTCATCAATCAAACGGTTGGCACAGTCTTCATCGATGGCTGCACAACTTAAAGCAGGCGAGTAGCCATTATCAGCCACCCATTGTGCGATTTCTTCGGCAACCAGCAGGTAGTTGCTGTAGTTAGAAGGCTGCACAGCGGCATGGGTATTATTGATGAAAAAGCCTACCTGAGAATCCGGCGACAAGCCGTCTGACACTTCAAAATCAACTCCCAGTAAGTCTTCTACTGTGTTTTGATATTCGGTTTGGGTCAGTATTTTCAGCTGTCTTGCACCGTATGCCACAGGCGCGACACCCACATCACAGGTTAATGGTGCAGGCCACAGGGTTTGCAGATATTCCGCGATATCCGTGGCACATTGCTCATCACAGGCGCCCGGTGCGCCATAAGGCATAGTCGCGGTGATCACATCAATCATGGCCTGTACATCACGTTCGGTATTAAGTGCAGGGAATGAACCCAGACCGCCGCCTTCAGAACCATGACAACCGGCACAGTTGGTCTTGTACAGTTCCATGCCACGGGCAATGGGGTCGGTTTCAGTGACTGTGACGCGCGCAATATTACTCGGCTGGGAGGGCACTGAGTTGTTCAGCGCAATCACCTTGTAATCAAACTCGCCGGACTCCGGTAAACCCGACTCGTAATAACTGGCGTTAGAGGCAAGCGTTGCGGTGGTGTGCCAGCGGCCATCAAGCGATTTTAATCGCACCAGATAATTGGTTTCGTTATTGCTGTTGTCGTACCAGCTTAATTGCGCCTGAGCTTCGGCCGATAGGACACTGGCGCTCAGCTCCGAAGGTGCAGCCGGTTTAGCCGCCATATCAACAGGCTCAAAACTGTCTTGCTCGGCTGATAAAAAGGTCAGGTTAAAGTAAACCGGTACGGTCTCACCAATGCCACTTAGGTTAGCGACTACTCGCAGCGCCTCAATACCATAGTCCATATCAAAGGTTTTACTGTCGATGATCATCGGCGTAAGCGTGCTGACGTTAACATGGCCAGTTGCCAGCTTCACTACCAACACATCCAGGCTCATCTCTTGGTTTACGCCATGCAGGCTCATCTCACCGGTAACGGTTTGAACCGTCGGATTGCCCACTTCCAGCGTGCTCAATAGCGCAGGGTCAATCTGAGCATTGAAGTACGCCGTTGGCAGTAATTCTGTTTCAAACAGTAAGTCCATGACCCGGCTGTTTCTGATATCTACACCGGTAGACACGCTATTCAAATCGACTGCCAGAAGTACGCGCCCATCGGCATTAATACTGCCCGATAAAGCGGGGGCTGCATTATCTTGCGATACAAACTGGTTCAGCTCTGCCACATGGTCTTTTTTGACCGATACATAGCTCAGAGAAGACTCAGTACTGTCCAGTGCCCATAAGCCCGTTTCTGTGACTGCATCCGGGGGCGTAGTCGGACCTGAATTGCTGCACACATCGCCATTGAGAGTGATGGCAACGTCTTCACTCAGGCCATTTTTACTGGCAACAAAACCCAGCCCAAATGACTGATTTGCATGGACGGTATGGCCCTGAGAGGTGATGGTACACCCCGTGTCGTTGCAGTCGAAATTGCCATTCCAGCCATTTTGCAGGGATATGCCCTGGTTCCAGGTGAGTTCGAGGGACCAGTCGTTAATGCTCTGATCTGAGTCATTTGCAATGACTATCTCGGTTTTAAACCCATTGTTCCAGTTGTCCGGAATGGTAAATGAACACTGTGCCGCCTGAGCAAATTGCGCACTCGCGATTAAACTCATGCAAACGGCAAACTTGGCGATAGCTGGTGCCGTTGAGCGGGCACGAGTAAAGGTAGAGAATCGTGTTAAGTTATTAAATATCATCTTCTTTCCCTCCTATTCCTGCGCTTCAAACACTAAATTAAAGCTCACGGGAACCGCGTAACTGATCACAGATAAATTCGCCAGTGTTCTCAGTGTTTCTATGCCTGGCTCCAGGCCAAAGTCTGTCGCATCCAGTACAACCGGCTTAAGGCTTTGCACCATAATCTTAGTGTGCGTAAGTCGGCGAACTGCCACGTCTGTAGTCACTTCGGCTATCACGCCTGTAAGGTTCACTGTGGCGGTGACGGTCTGTTGTTCGGTGCTACCGATAGGCATGGCAGACAGGGCTGCATAATCAACCGCGAGCAGCACTTCGGCTTCAGGGAACAAGCTGGTATCGAATAGGTGCTCCTTCATTCTGCCATCCCGGGTTTCGTTACCCGTATTGACGCTGGTCAGATCCAAATTGAGCCTTGCAGCCCCTTGCGTAGAAATACTGCCGCTGAGGTTTTCAAAGGTATGTGCTTCAACCACGTGCTGTTTTTTGGTGGAGACAAAGTAAAGGCTGGAGCTTTGTGGGTTTAACTCAAATGGTCCGGTGATGGGTGCCACATCTGGTTCTGCGACCTGAATACTGATGGGCTGGCTGACTGTGCTATTGACCCCGTCATTGACCGATAGTTTGACCGTAAATGTGCCTGTTTGATCGAAAACATACGCAGGGTTTGGCTCGTTTGATGTATTACCGTTACCAAAATCCCAGTTGTACGTCAGGGCATCCCCGTCTGGATCGGAAGAGTCACTGCCATCAAAGTTCACCGTTAAAGGACGCTGGCCGCTTGTCACAGAAGCTGATGCAATGGCCGAGGGGGCGCGATTAATATTGCCGTCTACCGAGCATAACCCGCCCAGTGAAGGCGTTGTTGGCGCGTCATTTTCTTGTGCCTTTTGGGCATTGAAACCAAAATTTAAACTCTGACCCGGGTTGATGGTGCCGTTGTAGTTCTCGTTCACAATCTCATACGGATTATTGCCACTGTGATTGCCATGCCAGACGCCAGTCAGTTTAGTGTTGTCGGCAAACTCCATCAGTACTTTCCAGCCTGAAATGGCCACGCTCTCTGTATTGGTGATTGTGACCTTGCCGCGAAAGCCGGAGATCCACTCTTGTTCCACTTCAAACAGACAGAGTGCTGATTCTGGCTGAGCTTCTTCAATCGAGAGCGCAATCGGTTCCGCCTGGTAGTCATTGGTGCCGTCGTTGATGGTTAATGACACCTGGTAATTACCCGGCTGCTCAAAAGTATGTTGTGGGTTCATTTCATCTGAGTTTTGGCCGTTACCAAAATCCCACAGATAGCTCACGTTGTCCGATGCTGAGTTAGCAATTTCGCTGCTGAACTGGATAGTGGCAGGTGCCGTGGCCTGAGTGTCTGACGCGGTAATGGCAACACTGACTTCGTTATCGTCATCCTGCCCGCCGCTCTCACAAATGCCGGATAAGCTCGGTGTAACTGCGGCTTGCCCGGCACTTTTTTGCACGTTGAAGCCAAAAGTCTTGGATGAATTTGGATTAATCTTGCGATTCCAGCTGAGGTTCTCAAATTGGTAGGGGTTGCTACCGCCCAGTTGAGCACGCCAGGCGTTATTGATGGACTCACCCTGATTAAACTCTAATCCGACTGACCAGCCATCAATAGCAACATCGGTGTTGTTATACACGGTGACTTCTGCGGTATAACCGCTTTGCCATTCGTTCTTCACTTTGAACTCGCACTGCGCAGCCAAGCCGTGTATGGAGTGCCCCAAAGCCAGTAAGCAGAAACTGGTTTTTAAAAACCGGTGCTGCCTGGTGTTGTATTTACGTTGTCTCATGAAAGTTCCCCGAAACATTGCCATTTGACATGTTAATTCCCTGCTGCTCTTCGCGGGTTAAGCGTTGACCAGAGCTAACAGGCTGCAATAGCAAGAGCAAGTTCAGGTATGAGGAGAGACCAAAAGAGGAAGGTATGACAGCTCATGCCATTGGCGTGAATACCAATATGCTACGCAATGCGCATACAAAACAACAGTATGCACATAACACCGATTTCACTTAATACGTGTTCAATTTGAAGGAGCAAATCTGACGCTAACTGTGTTAAAAATTTTTCTTTTAGCCCAGCTAAACATCAAAATTCTCGCCTTGTTATCGGCAATATTTTCTCGCCTCAAAGTTGCCCACTTAATTAAGCAAATTGGTTTACGCTTCATTTATACTCATTGGCATTCAGCAACCCCGCTATCTTAGTACGCACCTTAGACCGGAAGCTTTGCGTCCCTTCCTTTCGAAAGGTTTGCTATTTTAAGCCTGTCTGAGGAAGGTAGCCCAAAATTGCAATAATCACAAAGCCCACACTGCAACTTTCACATTATTTGCACATTTCACCTGGATTAAGGCCAAAAGGCTGTTTGAAATTTGTTTTTGGTTATTATGAAGTCCTTTAGATTTAATGCTTTATGCTCATTTTTCGACAGGTGCACAATGTCGTTCAATTGTGCAAGGAGATGGCGGGGGGTGCCCTAAATTTAATTTGATTCTGGTATATTTTTTGTTTGTGATTAATGGACATCCTTTCCAAAGATCTAAGGGATGATTCTGGTATGGTGCCTTTATTAGGACGCTTGCGATGATATGATGATTAATAGGTTTTCCGGAGATATGTTTTGAATCAAAAACGCAGGCAGTTGTTACATGTGTTTGTCGTGGCATTGGGGCTGATTCTTTTAATAATATACAAAGCGACTAATAGTGAGAATGAACATGTCAGGCTTGAAGGGGATGTTTCTCAGTTGCTCCTTAGAGATGGAGATAAAGCTAAGCTACTTTCTTTTTATGACTCAACAGATGTGGGCTCATTAAATATCGGTATTGAAGGCTTTAGCCGAAGCGACGCATTATTTGAAAAAAAGAAAAGCCAATACAAAGCAAAGACGCTGAACTTTGTCTGTACGCACGATGTACTAAAGAAATACTTAGACTCCGGGGCAAAAATTATTGTGGACCTGACAGTTGGTAAAAACCTCGCCGATATAATAGTCAACTTCCATGTCACATCGGCTCGCTGTAGTAGGTTAGGGTTGTAGGTTAAGTCACATTAGGTGGTTGGGATAGGTCACGTGATCTCGGAAATATCCACTTTAGATTGGCCAGGTTTAAGGTATGGGGCTTTTATCTGAGCGCAGAATTTTGGGCGTCTATCTACTCACTGAGTATGATCTTATCCTGCGCACTTAAAACCAACCTGCTTGTATCAGAAAAATAGAGTCTAAGTGCTCACACAAGTTGCACGCAGGTATTGTGTGAAAGTCGCTCAAAAAGCCAAATTACCTCCTCCTATCTTTCTGATATTTAACATTAATCCTGACACCAAATAATTGATTAGTGTAAAATATGCGTTCTTTTGCTTAATTGATATTTTTATTGTTCGCTGCGGCCTCGCATCGCAGGTAAATAATAGTATTGCGTCATGATGTTTTTGGCGCTAAGTGATGGGACATCAATTATGGTCAGTACCTTTACAGGAGTAGGTTAAAAGTAAGTGGTTAAAAACAATATACGCTGTGAAAGTTATCATGCGCAGTTGGCCCGATGGCCAAAAGAAGGAAAAGTGATACTGGCACAACATGATGAAAAATCTGTCACCGTATATCAGGCATATAATCAGTCGATTGGACAGTACGCTGCCAGGCACCAAACGTTTGGTGGTGATTTTAGTTTTACCCGAATGACCTGGATAAAGCCCAATTTTTTATGGATGATGTACCGTTCGGGTTGGGGAACTAAGGCAAATCAAGAGGTCACACTGGCTGTTAAAATTCATCGCACGGCATTCGACAGCATACTTGCACGCTCAGTGCCTTCTTCATATGAGCAGAGTCAATATAACACCCGGGATGAGTGGAAGTCAGCGATGGCAAGATCAGACGTTCGCCTGCAATGGGATCCTGATCATGGACCATTCGGTGACAAGCAAGCTCGAAGAGCGATTCAATTGGGTATTAAAGGCGAAACGGTTCAGAGTTATGCCCGTGACTGGATATTGGATATATCCGATATTTCGGAATTTGTTAATGAGCAAAGAGAAAATATAAAAAATGGCAGACTGGACTTGCTGTGTACGCCGAAAGAGTCGGTGTATATACCTGCGGATGAGTCTCTGCACAAAAAGCTGGGATTAGATCTGTAGTAATTACTTGTTTTGAGTACCCAAATATCATTCTGGTTGATGAGATCAGAGATTTAAAAGGAATACCATTGTGGAATTTATTTTTGAACCCCTTGTTGCACTTGGCGCGCTGAAATTCGGGATGTCCAAGTCTGAAGTAAACGCAGTGTGTGCAGGGGTATCAGGTATTAGTGACCTGCAGTATCAAGATGGAAAACTGGTCGCGTTTTCAATCGACCCTTCTTCTGTCGAACAGAGCCTGATTTTTGCTGGCAATGATGTCCTTAAGCTGGATAAGTTAGAGGCAGCGCTTTTTTTTGCGGGCCAAAGCAACTGCTACGGGCAATCGCAGGGCGGATCGCTTTACTTCACTGATCTGGGGTGTGCACTTCTTCAGTTTGAATCGCCTTTTCGTACTTTCTTGTTCTTCGCTGCCGGGTATGATGCCGGTGAGCCACTAGCAGACATATCGCCAGATTCAATTAAATCTTACTACCAAGAATGCCATTGGGAAGATTAGGAAGCTTGGGTAATTGTCGCTGCAAAAAGTGCTTGTCAGAACTGCTGAGTTGTCACTCACTAAACTGGTCAGAGTCAGGGCATTTAGATAAAGTTAACACCCTCTAAATAGAAAAATAACGCATGGAAAGACGATGGATTATTTAAGCATTAATAAGTCAGCCTGGGATAAAAGGACCCAAGTACACGTGGCATCAGAATTTTATGATGTGGCCGGGTTTAAGGCCGGGCAGTGCTCACTGAATCCGGTTGAACTGGCGCAGGTGGGGCCTGTGAAGAGCCAGTCTTTATTGCATCTGCAATGTCACTTTGGCCAGGATACCCTATCCTGGGCACGTTTGGGTGCCGATGTAACCGGGGTAGACCTATCAGCAAGTGCCATTGCGCAAGCTAACACCCTTAAAGATGCGCTTGGTTTAAAAGCGGAGTTTATCGAAAGTGATGTGATCCACTTTGGCCAAAGCAATATGCGTCAGTTTGATATCGTGTTCACTTCATACGGTGTTTTGTGCTGGTTGCCCGATTTAACCGCATGGGCAAAGACAGTGGCCGGCGCACTAAAAGTGGGTGGAGTGTTTCACCTGGTTGAGTTTCATCCCATTAATGACCTGCTGGCAGGCTATGCATATTTTCCTCATGGTGCGCCTGATATTGAAGAAGAGGGTACCTACACAGAAAACTGTGATGGCACTAAAGCCACTACCGTGACCTGGACCCACTCGGTCAGTGATGTGGTCAATGCGCTGATTGGTGCGGGTCTGAATATTGAGTCTTTTGTTGAGCACCCATATAGCCCGTACGATTGCTTTGAGGGGCTGGAGTTCGTGCCTGAGTTGGGGTATCAAAAGCTGCATCAAGGTCAGCAAGTACCGATGTTGTACTCAATTAAGGCCAGTAAAAGTCGGACGCCTGTTTAATAGTACGCTATCACCGTTATTGACTAGGTTAACTGTGGTGCTGTTTGTGCTCCCTGGCCAGCAACTCAATAAATGCTAATTTGGATGGTCTGTTTATTGATATATTAATCACTTTAAAAACTAGGGAGTTGTTTAAAATAAAACTTACCAGAAAATCCATTAACTTTAGTATTGGTTTTGGTGTTGTATAAGTGTGTTTTTTGAATAATTGTTATTCGGAGTAGCTTGCTTTTTTGCGCCCAGTTTAATTTATATATAACAATAAAATGTGAAAGGAAATAGAGAAAATGAAAAAAACAATAGCAACAGTATTAATGGCTTTTTCGTCTTTTGGCTCGGTGGCTGGAGAATGGAATCAGGCAGGAAAAATCACGAAAGTGTACCCAAAGCCAACTAGAAATGGCATTTATTTTACTCATGAAAACATGGTTTCTGGTGGCTGTACGAGAGGAACAAACTTATTTTTAAGTGCAGATGAAAGCTTATTTAAAGAAACATATACACTGCTGTTGTCTGCTTATGTTACGGGCAAACCAATAAAAATATATGTTGACGGGTGTCAGGCAACGCATGAGTACCCGCTAATTAAAGAAGTGATTGCACAGTAAAGTACTTAGTAGCGGGCGCTAAGCGTTGAGTGTCCGCATCTTATGTATTATCGACAATTTTTGGCTATCAAAAGTGAGGCAAAATGCACAATACTTTGTTGTTAATCATTCTATCTCTAGCATACGGCAGCGCTCATGCTTGCAGGCCTGCGCCTGGTTTCACTGAATTTGTACCTAGTGTTCAGCACCAAAGTCACCCATTGGCTATACCAAAAGCCCGATTAGAGTTAATTAAACGCGGTTACGATGATGGAAATGGGGGGTCTTGTTCGGAAGATGGATATATAAAAATCAGATTTGGAAATGAGAACCCTATTGAAACAACTGGCTACAGGCTAAAGGTTGTCTCAGGGACTTTTGATAGCCATGGAGTTCCTGACTTTGAAGTTATGCCCAGGCACCATAACTTCGATGAGAATTCTCTGTATATTAGATGGTATGATGGGGGTGATAAAGTTAAGGAAAAAATAGACTTCGTATTACAAATCATAGCTGTATCACCAGAAGGGAAAGAGAGTGAGCCCTACCTCTTAGCTATCCAGCACCCCGGAGACCAAAGCAACGAATAGACAGAGCGGTATGAAGCGAATGTACAAAATGCGAAAGAACTTATATTGTTTCTTTTGTTTGCTTAAAGCGCTTTTGCGTGTTCTTACGTAGTATAATTTAAATTAACCTGATGGTTCTGAGACCTTGGGACCCTACTTTTAGTGACAGACAATTTACAACCCAAGGTGCCCGATAGAGTCATCTGACAACGGGTTATGGCTGGGGCACGTTCTTAATTTCGACTTCGGTGAGCATATTTGCGATACCAAACTGAATGAAATACTTAATTAGACCGGTGCTGGTTTATGAAAAACGGCCTTAATTGAGTCGTTTTAATGGGCTTCTAGGCACATGAATAGCATAACTTGCTCACTACGGGGCACTGTGAGAGCGTTGTATGCTTAGGACTGCTTTGTAGCTCGCTTGTCATTTGCTCCTTTTAGTGAAATACATGCCGATGGTGCTCCCTGGCCCAGCAAAGCAGTAAGGCTAAAGCCCCGCTGGCATAGGTGATATACAAAGGTGCCGACGTATTGGCATCTTCGTCATACATAAATATGTTAGACATCACTGCGGCCACCACCGCACCAATCACTAACCA
>NZ_JAKRFU010000061.1:0-2765 GCF_022347845.1 Pseudoalteromonas sp. McH1-42
ATTTGTTCATTTTCCTGCTTTAGGTATAATCATCGTCTGAATTTTGTTCAGAGAGATTGCCTTCTGTTGCGCTAAGGTAAGTGATATCAGTCAGGGATTTTGGAAAATATGAAAACGATAATACAAATAATAAGCTTATTATTTCTGTTCTCTTCGTTGGCACAGGCGAGTGTAAGCCAATCGCCCAATGTCTATGAAGATGACTCGGGAAATATCTATATTCAGTCGCCTAAGCAATTTGTTTTGATTGCCGGTGAGATTAATATTCCTCTACACGTTTACCCACCCTTGGGTTTAGTCAAGCTCAGATACAGCAACGGTCAGTGGATCCGTGAAGTACTCTCTGAGGCACAATTTCAAGCCATAGAATCTCAATTGCAGCTCAATGCCGGATTAACCGAGCGGTTGCGCTGGCGAGATATTGATGGTGACGGGGTGAATGACTATGTCTTGTTCACCGACGCGTCTTCTTACCATGATGCAAGCCTTATCTCGGTGAGCACCAAAACTGGTGGGATCCGCGCACTGAAATTACCATCGGGTACGAACCTGGCGAACAACTATCAGCTTATTGATGTCAATGGTGACGGTCGACTGGATGTGAAGTCCGGCTCTGAGGTCTTCCTGGCATCGGCAAATGGCACTTTCTTATACGCAGGACAAGGCGCAGTGGAGCCGGCCAGCAAAGTAGATACGACTGCCGGTGAGTTCCGCGTGGATGAAACGGGTCAGGCAACGTACTCCGTACCGGTGGCCTTACCTGCGGGACCGGGCGGCATCAAACCTTCCGTGGCTATCTCTTATAGCTCCGCAGCAGGCGTCGGTAATGCCGGATATGGGTGGAATGTCGCTGCGGGCTCTGCCATCACCCGGTGTACAAAAAACATCGCAACAGACGGCAAACAGCAAGCGGTCAGAATGCAAAAGAGCGACGGTTATTGTTTAGATGGAAATCGCCTGATCCTGGTCAGTGGCAGTTATGGTGCCGCAAACAGTACCTATCGCACTGAGCTGTCTAATTTTATGACCATCAAAGCAATCGGGACGGATGCCAGCAACACCGGGCCCAAAGGTTTTGTGGTTGAATCCAAAGATGGCGATACAAAATATTACGGTGATACATCGTTAAGCAATGACAGTGATGCCTTTGTTAAACCTGCTGGCAGCTCAGCGAAAGGGGCACACACCTGGGCACTGAAGCAGGTCAGTGATACGTTTGGCAATAAAATTACCTATCACTACACCACTAATACCAGCCTTGGCTATCACCTGTTGAACTACATTGCTTACGGAAAAGTAAAAGTAAACTTTGATTACACCGACCGTAATACCCGCCAATATGGTTACGCCTATGGAGGCAAGGTTGCGAACGTAAAACGCATGTCGGGGATTGAGGTCACACGTGGCGGTGAGGCGTATCGTTATTACAATATCAATGGTGATGGCAGTAAGCATGACTATATTGACAGCATTCAGGAATGTACCTCATTCAGTGCTGATAAATCATGTAAGTACGCGCTTACATTTGATTATAAAAAAGACACCAGCGATGTTGGGTTTGCTGTCGCTGCAAACCAAACTTCAGGAATAAGAACAACGACCTTACTGACCGATTTTAATGGTGATGGTCGCTCGGACTTCTTATATACCAACAGTACAGGCAAAGTACTGAGTGTTAAGATCACCGGTCAGGATACGGATGTGATCACCTCAAACCTGAAGTCTGTCAATGATTTTAAACTGGCGGATGTGAATGGAGACGGGTATACCGATATCATCTATGCGCAAACGTCGGGCTCGACAACTAAGTGGTATGCCAAGGCCTATCAGCCAGCGACACAAACGGTGTCGGACATGATCTGTGATGATGGTGTGCAGCCATATGGTGCAGATCTGATGCATGCGGATTACTTAGAGCAAGTGCAGTCAGCAGATACCGTACGTACCGAAGCGTTTTCTCAGCCAGCCAGCCTGAGCGCTACGCAATTGCAAGGCAGAGGGATTTGTTATCCAAATGAGTATGTTGAACGACTCTCGTTTAGCTCGGCTGTGGCACTGGCGCCTGGGTATTCTAGTTCTACAATGTTTGTCGATGTAGATGGCGATGGTTTGGCAGACTGGCTATCTAGCTCAGGTAAAAAGCTGTCCTATCGCAAGAATATTGAATCTAATAACGCACTGGGCCGTGACTACGGGGCAATTGATTATTTCTATGAATTTACCTCTGGCGATTTTCCTGCGGATAGAAGCAGTGAGGGGTGCTATTCATCCCATTCAATAGAGCGCAAGTTCACAAAAAGTGCAGATATTAATGCCGATGGTGTATCCGATTTTATTGTCAGACTGAAAACCAGTTATGGTCCAATGTATGGTCAGGCTGGATGCCCGGGGTCTCGTACGGCTTATAAATATAAGCTGCTGCTGAGTAAAGGCACGGATGAGTATAGTAAGTTCGACTATGACTTCAGTGGTGTAGAAGACATTCGGTTTGCAGACTTAAATGGAGATGGCCTGTCGGATTTGGTGTTTGCTAAAAACAGTGGCTGGCAGTATCGCCTGGGTACCGGCAATGCGACCGCGCCGTTACAATCGGCAAAAAGCTTGTCGATACTCTCTGCAAAAATGGGCACAGCGAGTTATCGAGGTAATGTTCACTTTGCGGATGTCAACCAGGATAACATTGCCGATATTATCGCGCTTAACCATACCCGCGTTGTACTGCGGGAGGGATATTGCCGTTGGATAGGGGATGGCCTTCCTCATGG
>NZ_JAKRFU010000062.1:0-2751 GCF_022347845.1 Pseudoalteromonas sp. McH1-42
GAATAAAGCGGAAATAGCAAGTGTAGAAAATTTCATTGTTATTATGTCCTTTTGAGAGTTATCGGTACAATGATACCTAAAAAGGAACATGAAAAAAACTTTATCTTCACACCTGAGTTAACAAAAAACAACAACTCCCCTAATCCAAAAGGGTACAGAATATTAAACGACCTGCGCAGGCGTGAATAGTTTTCCCGCGGATCATCTATATGAGTTAATTTAAATCACAAAATTGCTAAGAGTCTGATACAAGCTATTGCTAAATGCTAACTATCGGAAAACTGGTAATAACCTAGCCCAATCTGAGTTAGTGCAAATAAGCTTATCTGGCACTTACTTGCCATTTGCATAATCTATGCATCCTCATGATATTGCATATTATACTTAAATATACATAGCGTGCCTTCCGTAAACCAATTCTGGGAGAAATTATACTCAGGCTGAGTGTATAAATTTTTGGAGTGTGCGGGCTCGAAGCTCATTGAGGCGCTGAAGTATCAAACAGCCTGGAGACATGCCAGAACAACATATTTGCAGCAGACTTAACCAGACATCAAGAATGGTCAAACAAGTAAAATAACAAGATAGCTATTTGCTACCCCGCAGGCAGCTCGGCTTGAAACCGCTGGGGCATCTATATATCTCAGCGAGTTCTCTTCCTCCAAAATTACGCTCTCTTGAATTTAAAAGGCGCCGAACTCGAAGTACGGCGCCTTGCTACTATTAATAAAGATAAGGAAACCGGTAATCCCGGTGTTTTAAGTGCTTAACTATCAAAACAACCGAGTTTTGAAATAACGATTTCATTACTCATTGCGCTTATATTTTGACCTTTAAATTTAGTAAATAACATAAGTGAAACAATAAGTTCCTCTTCTCCGATAGTAATTCCGTAAATATCCTCTAAGGGAACAGGTACAATGACAGGTTCCCCTACAATCAACTTCACCTCTAAACGTTCAGTACTAATTTTTTGCTTCTTTAATAAACTCTGCAATTTATTCGTGTTACCTGCATTTATAGCATCTTTAAACTCAGCGAAGTTAAACAAAGACAAACCATTAAAATCAGTAAAAAACTTCAAGCTTTCACCTTCCCGTAGCCCAGGGGCACTGTAGGACGCGAATAACTCTACTTTTTCCTGATTGGTATAACAACCAAGCTCAACTTCAAGTTCCGATGCACGGCTAAAAGTACAAGACATACACAATACAAACAATGAAATCAGAGTAAAGCGCTTACTTATCAATATAATTCACTCCCATCATACTATGCTCCAGCACATATGGGTTGTATCTCAAATGTGCTCTAACATTAACCCTCTGAGCCGGGCTAAAGGTTTTATGACCTATTTGATTTAAGTCGACAAGATCTGAAGCTGTTGAACCAAAAGAGGTACTTCCTCCAAACTCATGTTTATATCCAAAACTTGGCATATGAGATACTTCATGGATGATTGTGGTTTGAGGAACATCACCGTATCGTAAGTTGCTCTTAAAATAGTTATTCGAAAGTCCAATTTGTGTAGAGCCAGCTTCAGCGAAGTCACTTCCTCCTGTTACGTAATGGTAAAAATCATCTCTCCCCATTGACTCTAACTTGGAAATCATACCTTTAAGGTCCTTTGCAAGACTCTCAGCAACAGAAGAAAATGCGTCAGCATCCATACCTATTCTAGTATTATAACCATAGTTATATGCAATCCTAGAATAATCTGAAGATGTTGGATCCTGAAGTGCCTTAATCATATTCTTGGCATTTTTGATATTTGTTTTAATATCTTTTTGAGTCGTTTCCCATTCCTTATCTGATAAACCGCGTCTGTGCTCAGGGCTCGATAGACCATCCTCATTTTTACCACCCTTTTTTATACCCTTTTTCTGACCATCAGTCTCTGCGTTACCCTGCTCTTTGGTCTCCAAACCATCAATACAGCCACCACCTGCTGCCATATTGAGCATACAGGTAACCGCCTGACCCTTCGCGAACCCTTTGGCCCAGCCGCCGGCAAAGTTCGCCAGTGCCGTTCCGCCCTGATTCGCTGCCTGGATAATACCCACCGCCAGCTTTGCGTAACCATAGTATGAATAGGCTGTCAGTAAGCCACTGAGTACAGTCGCCGTCACCCCCGTGATAATTCCCTGGCTGATTGCCGCATTCAGTGCCCAAATTGCTATCGTCGCAAAGATATATCCACTGGGGTCGGTCTTATTCAGCGGGTTATTCATTACATACGAGTAGCGGTTCAGGTTCTGAATATTATTCGGCGCCTGTACCATAGGGTCTGCTTGTAAGAAACGTCCCAGGATTGGGTCGTAAATACGCCCGCCCATGTGCACCAGGCCCACTTCATCCATCTGCTCATGACCCGTGTAACCACGTAGTGTCAGCTTGCTGGTGAACTTATTCTGGTCGCTGAAGTCTCTCGCCCAGGTGGTCGCGTTCCGACGTGCACCAAACACATCAAAGCTCATCACCTGCTCTTTCTTACCACTGGCATCCGCAATCACATGCGTTGAACCCAGGTGGTCGTCCAGCATAAAGCGTGTTGTCGCCTGATTGTTCACTGTGGTAATAAGTACTTTGCCCGCAATGTAGCGTTTGCTCACCCAGGTGCTCTGGCCACCATAACGAACGAACTCCACATTACCCACATAGCGGGTTTCCTGTGCGATTGGAATAAAGGTGCTGATATCCCCGTTGAGGATAGGCAACAGCAAACCTTTTTCACCACCAAATTCAGTACGCTTA
>NZ_JAKRFU010000063.1:0-2619 GCF_022347845.1 Pseudoalteromonas sp. McH1-42
AGTGCGAGCGATTACTGGGTTAACACTTTTTCTTTTTCACCATTTCAACTTATCTAAGTTCAGGCCTGGATGCGCATTCGTATTGTCCGAATCTGATTACTCTTCAAGATTTCGTGTTTAAACATATGACTTTCACTGCTCAGAGCTTATAGGAAGCGCTGAATTTGATAGTCTTGCATTTCGACTTTGAAATTGCCCACAATTGGTCTGTGAATTTACGGTTGGGTGTCTTTTGAAAAACCTCGGGTGTCTTTTGAAAAACCTTAAACATGCGACTTTCAGTGCTCAGAGCTTATAGGAAGCGCCGTATTTGATAGTCTTGTATTTAGACTTTGAAACTGCCCACAATTGGTCTGTGAATTTACGGGTGGGTGTCTTCTGAAAAAAAACGATAGAATTGACCACAAAGAAAGGTGTGAAAACACATCAGAATAGAGCTGTTGATATAGTAACGTATAATTAAGAGACTGTTTTAAATGAATGATATTGAAATATTTAACCAGAGACTTAAGTCAGAGTCTTTTTCAGGTCAAAAAGTCTCTAAATTTATTGCAGTAGAAAGTGAGTTTTTGGACTGTTCTTTTAAGGATATGAGTATCAAAGATATTTGTTTTGGTGGAGGCTCTAAACAAACCAGATATGTAAATTGCAATTTCGATAACTCTACATTTTCGTCAAATGTTCCGGGTGTTGCTCGGTTTGAAAATTGTAGCTTTAAGAACGTTAAAGTTAGAAAGCTTTTCTGTGTTGATGTTGAGTTTATAGACTGTGTGTTTAGTGGTGAGCTTAAGCAAGGAAATTTCGTTGGAATACATCGAGAAATTGATGGAACATCAAAAACAAATGAGTATAAAAACAATGATTTTAGTGAGCTAGCTTTTGGTGATGTCGGATTTATAGATATTGATTTGTCGTTGCAAAAGTTCCCTCATCGTGGTGCTTTAGCTGTTATAACTGATGTTTCTAGGTTTCTCACAAATGCAAAGGCTGAAATAGAAAAAATTGTTGAGCATTCAATGTATGATGATGCGGCAAAAGTTTTAACCATCTTGGAAATGGAAAGTGAAGGAGGCAACAATCAGTTGCTGGTAGACAAATTCAGCTTTCCTAAAAAACTTCAAGAAGCAGCTGAGCTCGTTTTATCATATAGATAATAACGCCAAAGCCCTTCGTAGTTACATGGACATCCACCCAAAATCTTAGACATTCAGTCTGGGCTTTTGGATGGGGGGGGGAGATGGACGCGCCTAAGTCGGCGTTAGCTGACCACTACAACCACTACACAGTCGCCTTGTGAATTTACGGGTGGGTGTCTCCTGAAAGTTTGCATGCACATCAATCGAGGTGGAAACAAAAATGCTTTTGATAAAAACTTGAAGCCGGTTTCTCATAAAAGTCCAGATGCGCACATATCGATACAGTAATGAGGTGAAAATGTGAGTTTTTTTGAATATAGTTTCCCCGATGAGATTGTAGAGTCTTTTTTATACGACTCCAAAAACAATTTAATAGAAATTAGTTTCGAGTCGTACAGTAGAAATGGTGACTTTATTGAGACGCCATGCAAATTAGTTATCAAAGATTGGGTTCAAGCTAATAGTAAACTTCATAACGCTAAAGAGTATGGCCCTTTGGAGTCATGCTTGGGAGTGATTAGCCTTATTTTAAGTATTACGAGCGATACAGAACGGGTATGCATTGTTGCGAATACTATTGACGATAAGTATATCGATTTGTTGTTCACTAATCCTTATATATATGTGGAAACCTTATCTTAAGGTAAGTTACAAAGAGTGTAGACCCTAACGCTATTCGTTTTAGCCAAAGTTCGGTGAATGGAGCTGGTGATTTGACGAAGAGTATGCAAGCAAATAGATACATGGACACCCACCCTAAAGTGGCGTATGTAAGGAAGGATACATGGACACCCACCTTAAACTGGCGTACGGAATTTACGCCGTCTACCTTTAGGTAATGCTCAATGGATTGAGGATGCTGGATTATGCCAATGGCAAGGAAGAGACAGGTCAGCTTATCAGATACAAAATATTACCACTGTATATCCCGGTGTGTTCGCCGGGCATTTCTGTGCGGCGTAGACCGCGTAACGGGCAAGTCTTTTGAACATCGTAGAAATTGGGTTGAGGAAAAATTGCTGACCCTTGCGAAGGTGTTTTGCATTGATGTGTGTGGCTACGCGGTGATTAGAAAGTTACATGGACACCCACCCTAAACTGGCGTACGGAATGTACGCCGTCTACCTTTAGGTAATGCTCAATGGATTGAGGATGCTAGATTATGCCAATGGCAAGGAAAAGACAGGTCAGCTTATCAGATACAAAGTATTACCACTGTATATCCCGGTGTGTTCGCCGGGCATTTCTGTGCGGCGTAGACCGCGTAACGGGCAAGTCTTTTGAACATCGTCGAGATTGGGTTGAGGAAAAATTGCTGACCCTTGCGAAGGTGTTTTGCATTGATGTGTGTGGCTACGCGGTGATGAGCAATCACACGCATATTGTGCTGTATGTAGATGATAAGAAAGCACAAAGGTTAACAGATAAAGCAATCGTTCTTCGCTGGCATAAGTTGTTTAAGGGCAACTGGTTGACGCACAAA
>NZ_JAKRFU010000064.1:0-2453 GCF_022347845.1 Pseudoalteromonas sp. McH1-42
TGGTTAGTGATTGGTGCGGTGGTGGCCGCAGTGATGTCTAACATATTTATGTATGACGAAGATGCCAATACGTCGGCACCTTTGTATATCACCTATGCCTGTGGTTTTTTTGCCCTGATACTTTGCTGGATGTGGGAACCCAAGCGGTATACACCTCACCAATAGGCCACAGCCAAAAATACGCACCGCTGTGCTGTTACGGGCAAAGAAGATGCCTGAGTACAACACAAATAGACACGCTCTTTTATGTTACTTCTGTCGAGCCGGATACACAGATGTTACAAAAAGCCATCCGCCATCATTGGCACATAGAGAATCAACAGCATTGGGTGTTGGATGTCGTGTTTAAAGAAGATGATTGCCAGATCAGCGAGCCTATTTCGGCGGAAAATATGGCACTATTCAGACGGGTTGTTCGCAATCTGGTAAAACAGCACACAGGCCGTAAAGATTCGATACGTGGCAAGTGTATTCGGGCCTGTTTTGACGATGAATTCAGGGCAGAGCTTATCTTCGGTTAATGGCCGGGCTCTGTATCCTCTCTGATATCAATAATGAAGCTTAATTTGGATACGCCAACTTACAGTTGTTTGTGCAAGCGTAGCGCAGAACTGGCAGTTCGTTATAGGCCAAATTCCAATGTATCCAGGGGCATTGATATCTTCGTTGATAGCACTGGTTTGAAGGTATACGGAAGTGGTGAGTGGCATGCAAGAAAACATGGTGTGAATAAACGCCGGACCTGGCGAAAATTACATCTGGCCGTTGATACAAATACGCTCCAAATCATGGGTGCTGAGTTATCTGCAATCTCCGTAGCTGATTTAGAAGTTCAAGGGGACTTGCTCAGACCATTGCACTGGAAGATCCGCTCGGTAAAAGCGGATGGCGCATATGACACCAGAGGCTGTTATGCAGAAGTGTCAGCCAAAAAGGTCGCTGCAGTGATCCCATCAAGGCGTAACGCGCAGTTGTGGGAGGATGGACATGCTCGCAACAACGCGATCACTTTAAAAAAGCATATAGGCGGCAGTGAGTGGAAAAAGTGTGTGAACTACCACCAACGTTCACTGGCGGAAACGGCAATGTACCGGTATAAACAGCTAATGGGTGACAAGCTGGTAAGTCGTGGATGCAATCCGCAACACACTGAAGCGATGATCAAAGTGAAAACACTCAACAGAATGGCTGGGCTAGGTATGCCTGAGTATCAGGGGAAACAGCTAGAACAGCGGTGTTGTCTAAGCTATTTAGATTTAATCAACGAAGCCTCCAGCTTGTTAGAAAGTTTGGCTCAGGACAAAAAAGTTTATTCAACCAGGTAGTCCTTATCAGAATGGTTTTGTGGAGCCTTTTAATCGCAGTTATCGTGAAGAAGTATTAGATTTATACCTGTTCGATTCACTACAACAAATACGCGAAATCACAGATGAATGGTTAGAAATTTACAATTATGAAAGGCCTCACTATGCGCTGGAAGACATGACTCCAATTGGCTACTTGAGGCTGCATGATTCTAATAATGAGCTGTACTAGGTTAGGTGGAGTTACACTGTTTATCCAAGGTTTTCACCTTTTCTGACTACTTAAGTTACTTCTAACTCTTGCTTTGTGGTATTGATGATTTTTCCTTTATTTTCAATAATGTTATATTCGCACTTCTTTTGTGTATATTCCTAATGAACTTGTATCTGGGTTATATGTAAACGTTACCCCATTTCTCGTATTGAGCTTATCATCTAAAGGTGAACTTCTTTGGATAACAATGTGTCGCTGTAAAACAGCACTGCCATGCACAACTGCTGTTATTTGAATTCCACTAAGGTAAATGTTGGTATCATTTCCATACTCAACCCATTGAGATTGTTCAGGGTTTAACGAGAAGTCTTTGGGTTCTGCAAATTCTCTTGGATCTTCACCTTCACGAACTACCAATGATACCTGTAAAATGTAAGGTGTATCATTTGTGAAATATTTACTTCCTGGCATTTCATTTCTCCTGATTTCAGATAATAAGTGCGACACTCATGGGACCGCGTAGAAGAGGAAAAGCCAACGGCTGAAAGTGGTGCGCTCTTCTCGCCAAAGAAACAAGCAGTACTACCATGAGATATCAGTAGTTGACCGAGGGCAGAAGATACCAGATTTCCATATTTTTGGAAGAGGGGTGTTCTGTTACTGAGAGCACTAAAAAGTAAAATGCCATCACTCCACCGTTTATCGTGAGTTATGAAAGAATAAAGTGGACGGTTCCTATTGCCCTGATTCAGTGTAACTCCCCCATAAACTGCAACAGTTCTTGAGTAGAATTTCCATTAACAAAAGAAGGAAGTTTTACGATGAGAAAAAGCAGATTCACCGAATCACAAATTGTTGCCATGATCAAAGAAGCTGAATCGGGTGTATCGGTTCCAGATCTTTGCCGAAAACATGGAATTGGACAGAGCACATTT
>NZ_JAKRFU010000065.1:0-2285 GCF_022347845.1 Pseudoalteromonas sp. McH1-42
CAGGGCCGTTACGTAGCGCCGCAAACAGACACAGAGCAGGCGGTATGTGAGATTTGGGCGCAGCTGCTCAATGTAGAAGCCAGCCAGATAAGCACACAGACAGATTTTTTCGAGCTGGGCGGACATTCACTGCTTGTGATGCGCCTGGTAACCCGACTTAACGACACTTTTGCGATCAACCTGGCTATTCAGGATTTATATCAGCAAATGACCGTCGCCAACATCAGTCGCCATATCGACGACATCTTCACTTTGCATGCCAGTGACACGACGCACAGTCCCGCTGCATCCGACTTCGAGGAATTTACCCTATGATGATCCAAGAATTATACCGCGCTTTGCTGGAGCAAGGCGCCACTGCACAGCACCACCAAGGCGAAGTGAAGCTACACCTTCCAAAAGCCCTGGATGCAGCGCTGAAACAACAGCTAATAGCAAGAAAAGACGAACTAAAACAGTATCTGTTGGGGTTATATGCCAGCGCTTCTCTGGCCCCTGTGATCACGCCAGTTGAGCGGACGCAGGCGCACTTTCCATTGTCATCAGCGCAGCAACGCTTGTGGTTTCTTGATCAGCTTCAGGGCAATACCATTGAATATAATATGTCAGCGGCATTCACTGTATCGGGTGAGTTTGACCTGGCGGTACTAGAGCAAACCATGCAGTCCATAGTGGCGCGTCATGAAGTACTGCGCACCCGGTTTATTGAAGTGGAAGGGGAAGGCAAACAGCAGCTGGTGAGCGCACCGGCACAGCTTGTGTCCTCGTACGACCTGAGTGACCTGACAGCGTCGGCGCAACAAACACAGCTGGACGCTTTGCTGGCACAAGAGGCCGCTTACGCTTTTGACTTAAGTACAGACAGCTTGATCCGGGTTCATTACGTCACCCTTTCCCCGCAGCAGGGCGTGTTGATGTTCAACCTGCATCATATCGTGTCGGATGGTTATTCGGTGGCACTGCTGGTGAAGGAGTTTTCTCACACCTACAGCGCACTGGTTGCAGGCCAGGAGCCTGAACTGGCGCCACTGTCATTACATTACATTGATTATGCGCACTGGCAACAAAATGAAGCCCGGACACATTATCAAACTCAGCTGGACTATTGGGTGAAGCAGCTTTCCGATGCGCCAGAAGTACACACTTTGCCTGTGACGGGACAGCGAGACACTCATCAACATCCAGCACAAAAATTCACGCAGCAATTACCTGAACACCAGGCCAAAGCCATTGCTGACAGTGCTGAAGCATTGCAGCTAAGTCCATTTGCATTTTTACATGCTTTATTGTCCCTGGTGGTCGCCAGACACAGTCATAGCCAGGATATCGTCATCGGCACCCCTGTTGAGAACCGGCTGCAAAGCGGACTGCAGTCGTTGCAGGGCTTTTTTGTCAATACCGTTCCACTGCGAGTGTCGACGGAATTTGACACTCTGACGGAGTATTTTGAGCACGTTAAAGGTATCAATCAGCAGGCGCTGGCGAATCAGGAGTTACCACTGGATCAGCTGATTGAAGGACTTCAGATCTCACGCAGTCAGGTTCATGCACCATTATTTCAGATCCTGCTGACGGTAGAGGGCACGCCTGCTCAGCCAGTGAATACGCAGTTTAATGTTGCTGATGTGCAGTTAACGCAGCGAGCCTTACCTGTGACCAGTAGCAAATTCGACCTCGACATCAACCTGGTTTTTAACGAGCAGGGACTGGCGCTGAACTGGGTGTATGACAGTCACCTGTTTACTGCCGACTATATTACCAAGCTCAGTACGCATCTGAGTCAGCTTATTGCCGCTTTTGTGCCACAAAACCTGGCTTCGCTTAGTCAACAGTCGCCGCAGCAGATTGATATGTTGAGTGAGCAGGAGCGCCAACACCTGGTGTATGATGTACAAAGCGAGACACTGGCTTACAATGCTGAGCTCAGCCTGCACGAACAAATCAGCCGTCAGGCCCAGCTAACACCGGATGCCATCGCCATTGATATGCCTGGCGGTCGCACACTGAGCTATGCCCAGCTGGACGCCGGTGCTAATCGCATCGCCGCGTACTTGCAGCAACACTATTCACTCAGCGCCGACAGCATGGTGGGCGTCAGCACTGTGCGACATGCCGAGATGGTGATGGCCATACTGGCCATCCTGAAAACCGGTGCCGCCTATTTGCCGCTCGACCCGGGCTATCCTAGTGCCCGACTGGCACAGATCATTGATGACGCTAAACCAGTCGTGACCCTCACCGATAACCCGGCCATCCTGCAAGGCCTGACCACCGACACGCTGAGC
>NZ_JAKRFU010000066.1:0-2021 GCF_022347845.1 Pseudoalteromonas sp. McH1-42
GCCGTAGCCAATGTGGCTTCCCATGCGATGGTTGGCGGGATCACCTCCGTTCTGCAAGGTGGTAAGTTCGGGCATGGTTTTGTGAGCTCGATGGTGACGTCGAGCATGAAAGGGTTTATGAAACCACAAACGGGTGTATTTGCGGATGCCGTGAAGAGAACCATCATAGCGGGAGTGGTTGGTGGTACAGTCTCTGAACTGACAGGTGGCAAGTTCGCTAACGGTGCGGTTACGTCTGCGATGCAGTGGTGGTATAACGCCGAAGGCGGAGGTGAGTTTGCAAAGAAACACCATAGCTACAAGATAACTGACAAGCAAAGGGAAATGGCTGCAGCTGGTGATAGAGAAGGTTTCTGGAGGTCTCGTTGGGAAGATTCTAAAGACCCCATGGGTAAAATCGGCCTTAAAGCGGTTCAGGACGAAGGGGGTCTTATTGACTATTTAACAGGTGGTCAAGCCATCAACAACCGTTTGCAAGCATATGCCCGAGTCTATGGTGATGGTCCTCTTGATTTGAATGAAGTAGGGATTAAGCTAATGGAAGCTCATGTTGCGTGGACTGATGGAGATAGGTTAGGAGTTCATGGCTTATTGAGTCCAAGACAGATAGCGGTATACCATCACGATGTCTTTGCCGAGTATGGACTCCCCACAACCACTTTTGGTGGGACGCCAATGACAGGGGCGTTGTGGGAAGCGTCTGCGACAAGGGCAATTTGGTGTTGGGGATGTGATTAGGGGATTTAATGAGCATATATAAATTTGCTAGTGCTGTTTTTATTGTTCTACTCGGTGTAGCCCTGTCAATGAAGTTGGGTTCACAAGAGAGTGATAGCTATCAATTCCAGCTGGGAGCATACTCAATAAGCATTCCTGAAAAGAATGCACTTGAGAAAAGCAGCTGGAATGGATTGTCTTGGTTGCCAGGGCTAGATAATCGTACTGATCAAGTCATGTTTACTTTGTCAGCACAAGAAATTGCTCAAAAAGTTGCAGGCTACCAAGCCTCAGATGGAGATTATAAAGAAGACATTAGAGGGTTGCTCTCAATCCTCAATACTAGTGAAGTAGATGCTTATGTTAGCTCTTCTGCATATTTAGATTTGTGGCACTCAAAGGGAACGTATTCTGATCGGCGTGTTGAGTCTTTTGGTGATGGCCTGTTCAAAGTTTACAGAAATGTTGAATATCCATATTCATGGGCATTGGTTAATGAAAACCCAGAATTAGGGGGGGCTCTTCCCCCTGAGGCTGCAACTTTTTGGTTAGCTCACTGTATATCAGGGAAAAGCCCAAAAACGCGCTCTGGAGTGCGAGCTAACTGCAGGAGTCACGTTGTCTCAGATGATTTATTAATAGAGTTTAATGTTTCTGAGCAAAATATTGAAAATCTAGATCAACTCAAAATTTACCTGGTAAAGGAAATTGAGAGTTGGATTGTAAAAAGTGAGGAAATAAACAGGTAGAAGAAGTACATATGACTCACATCTCACATGTGCGACTCAAGATATATGCCTTGGTTCTGAGTCATTATGATTTGCTCGATAAAGTGTGAAGGTCACTTTATCGAGCAAAGCTATGATTTTACGTTTTTTCTGGGCCTTACTGTGCAACAAGTAAGGTGTAAATTCAGGGTTATTAATAACTCTTATGTGCGCCAGCTTTCCTTGCGAGGCAACTGTTCGAGCAGGTACTTTTATGACTGCCCAGATGGTAAGCATTTACCAACTAGAATCGTCAATAATATCCACGTGCATTGTCTTATTTAGCGTGTTTGCAGATTTCAGGACAGACACCCCAACTCTGCTTCTTTGAACATGGCAACAATTTGTGATTTAGTGAATTTGCTTTCCCTTATCGCCACATTACACCTGGTTTCTTTAGGTTATAAAATATATAAAATATTGTTTCTCATATTAATCATTTGTTCATTTTCCTGCTTTAGGTATAATCATCGTCTGAATTTTGTTCAGAGAGATTGCCTTCTGTTGCGCTAAGGTAAGTGATATCAGTCAGGGATT
>NZ_JAKRFU010000067.1:0-1490 GCF_022347845.1 Pseudoalteromonas sp. McH1-42
CTTACCACCTTGCAGAACGGAGGTGATCCCGCCAACCATCGCATGGGAAGCCACATTGGCTACGGCTGTCAGCCCGCCCGCCTCAAATGGCAGAGCGCCTCCTATCGCTTCTGAAATGCCTACCGTAAAACTGGAAATCACATAGGCCTTGAGTGCTGCACCAAAACTCCCCGTGACCGCGTAGGTTTTCAGCCCCTGATATAAAGGCAATGCCCACGGCGCATATATCCCCAATGCAATACTAACTGCCGCATCCAGAATGGGGATCTTAGCAATGGCTTTGAGCAATGAGCTCAGCCCCGTAATCTTCATTAACTTCTTCAGGAAGTAGCCACTCGGGTCGTTATAAGTCAATGGGTTATTCAGCACATAGCTGTAACGGTTGTGACTTTGCGTTACATCCGGAAACTGAACAAAAGGGTCAGCCTGTAAGAATCGACCCAGATTAGCATCATAAATACGCCCGTTCATATGTATGACCTCGAGCTGGTCTACCTGCTCGTGCCCGGTAAAGGCGCGCATCTGTGTCAGTGGTAACAGGCTGCTGCCCATTTCAGAGGCCGCATACACCCGCTGCTGCTTACCCCAGGGGTCATAAATATATTGCGCAATCGCACTGCCACTGTCATTGGTCACCAGCACGGTTGAACCCAGCATATCGCTGTGTGCAACCTGCGTTTTTTGTGCCTGACCTTCAATCTGACTGATCACCACACCACCGGCATACCAGCGGTGTTCTATTTGTGATGGCAAAGCACTGCCACTGCTGTCTTTACCCCCTGACTGTTTGATCAACTCATACACTTTACCCACATAGTACACCTGTTTCGTTTGTGAACTGCCATTCACCAGTTGTACGTCTTTACGATAATAGCGCTTACCTGATCCGTCATACCGGAACTCAGTGTAGGTATTACTGTCTTTGGTGATTTTATAAGGCTTATCAAACTGGGTGTAGTAAAAACGACGCTGACCATCATTAACGATGTTGCCATGGTTATCATAAGACATACTGTAGCTACGCTTACCGCTTGCCCCTGACACAGACGTCAGCTGATATGGGTTATTGGTATTCGTATAGTGGTAAGTCCCTACATTCGTATTGGTCTTGATATTGCCATATGCATCATAGCTGTAGGTTTGATTCGCCAGCCTGAGCGATACCCCATAACGGGTGCTGGCATGACTCACTGAACGGGTTCTCAGGCGCTGCAGACCGTTATTTTCATACCCAAATGACTCGGTAAACTTGAACGAATCGTTGCCAACGCCCGGCTCATAATACTGACTGATACGATGGCGTGTGGTACCACGAATATCATGCTTATAATTGACCGTATACAGTGTCTGAGTGGCATTCGAAATTGAAATGGCGTCAATAAAGCCACTGTCATTTTCAAACGACTGGGTCCGGGATACCCCACCTGCAAACGTCTGCTGTGTCACCCGTCCTTGTGCATCCACACTGTCTATTTTACTCAACAGCTTAT
>NZ_JAKRFU010000068.1:0-1490 GCF_022347845.1 Pseudoalteromonas sp. McH1-42
CTTACCACCTTGCAGAACGGAGGTGATCCCGCCAACCATCGCATGGGAAGCCACATTGGCTACGGCTGTCAGCCCGCCCGCCTCAAATGGCAGAGCGCCCCCTATCGCTTCTGAAATCCCTATCGTAAAGCTGGAAATCACATAGGCCTTGAGTGCGGCACCAAAACTCCCCGTGACCGCGTAGGTTTTCAGCCCCTGATATAACGGCAATGCCCACGGCGCCACAAATCCCAAAGCAATACTGACTGCCGCATCCAGAATGGGGATCTTAGCAATGGCTTTTAGCAATGAGCTCAGCCCCGTCACCTTCATTAACTTCTTCAGGAAGTAGCCACTCGGGTCGTTATAAGTCAATGGGTTATTCAGCACATAGCTGTAACGGTTATGGCTTTGCGTTACATCCGGGAACTGAACAAAAGGGTCAGCCTGTAAGAATCGACCCAGATTAGCATCATAAATACGCCCGTTCATATGTATGATGTCGAGCTGGTCTACCTGCTCATGCCCGGTAAAGGCACGCATCTGTGTCAATGGTAACAAACTGCTGCCCATTTCAGAGGCCGCATACACTTGCTGCTGCTTACCCCAGGGGTCATAAATATATTGCGCAATCGCACTGCCACTGTCATTGGTCACCAGCACGGTTGAGCCCAGCATATCACTGTGCGCAACCTGCGTTTTTTGTGCCTGACCTTCAATCTGGCTGATCACCACACCACCGGCATACCAGCGATGCTCAATTTGCGATGGTAAAGCACTGCCACTGCTATTTTTACCTCCTGACTGCTTGATCAGCTCATACACTTTACCCACATAGTACACCTGTTTCGTTTGTGAACTGCCATTCACCAGTTGTACGTCTTTACGATAATAGCGACTACCCGTGTCATCGTATTTAAACTCGGTATACGTGTTGCTGTCTTTGGTGATCTTATAGGGCTTATCAAACTGAGTATAATAAAAACGACGCTGCCCATCATGGGTAATATTGCCATGATTATCATAAGCCATGCTGTAGCTACGCTTACCGCTTGCCCCTGACACAGACGTCAGCTGATATGGGTTATTGGCATTCGTATAGTGGTAAGTCCCTACATTCGTATTGGTCTTGATATTGCCATAAGCATCATAGCTGTAGGTTTGATTCGCCAATCTGAGCGATACCCCATAACGGGTGCTGGCATGACTCACCGAGCGGGTTCTCAGGCGCTGCAGACCGTTATTTTCATACCCAAATGACTCTGTAAACTTGAACGAATCGTTGCCCACGCCCGGCTCATAATACTGACTGATACGATGGCGCGTGGTACCACGAATATCATGCTTATAATTGACCGTATACAGTGTCTGAGTGGCATTCGAAATTGAAATGGCGTCAATAAAGCCACTGCCATTTTCAAACGACTGGGTCCGGGATACCCCACCTGCAAACGTCTGCTGTGTCACCCGTCCTTGTGCATCCACACTGTCTATTTTACTCAACAGCTTAT
>NZ_JAKRFU010000069.1:0-1467 GCF_022347845.1 Pseudoalteromonas sp. McH1-42
GTTATCTGGTTAGTTTTTGGCGAAATAAATTAGATCAAACAATGCCGTGCGTGTCCATCACATTGATTTTAAGAATGATTATCTGGGGATTCCTCAGAACAGGGCGTTATATTTTCAGGAGGCTCTTGTAAAATGGATGAATTTAATCGTTATCTTTCAGAAGCAATTCGTATTAGAAGAAGTATACAAGTGTATAGCGAAATCTTTGATTCTCGTGAAGCAATAGATACTTTGTCAGCCAAGTCTCTTGAGTTTACAACAGTTATTAAACGTTCAATGCATGACGAAATTTTAATATCTTTAGCGCGTTTATTCGACTCTGATGGTTATAAGCTTAATGGTGAAATTCTGGAATACCTATCCCAGCGAAATCTAGTGTTGCAGCACGAACAATTTCTAGATGACAGGCTTAATAAGCTACGCAATAAAACAGCTGATATTTGGCGAGATTTGCGCGTAAAAAAATATAGAGATATAAAGCTTGCTCATAATGATAAAGCAACACTTTTTAACTGTGAACAATCACCAGGCCACAATGTAACTTTTGAGTCTGCAAGTGAATTAATCGACACCTCTATTGCTCTTGTGGTTGGTCTGATGGCTAATAGTGGACAATTGAGTGTTAAGTCTGACTTGAACAATATTTATAAAAATGTAGGTTCGAGATTTATCGAATCTATCAAATAAAATATAACAAATCGCTTAACAGGGACTCCTAACGCTTGGCCACTTTCATTCAAATCGGCTTCAGTGTTTAGGGCACAAATTTTATGTCGGGTGGTCTAGCGTTATCGCCCGTTAGCAAGGCGTTAGGCTAATAGGCAAGTGAAATGGAAGATGACATTCTTGAGCTAATGAAGTGGCCCAGAAAACTGCATGAAAATGAAGGTATGGTTTTATACGCACTAAAAAACTACCAACTGATAGAGGCTGTATTGAAAAGTTATTTATGCAAGAGTAAAAGCGATCCAATGATTGATGAGCTTGAACCTTTGTTTACTCTTGAGCAAGTTCAATACAAGCCACTGGGCTGGCTTTTTAAAAAGTTCAAAACTGTCAATACCAACATACAACTTCACAAACAGATTGAAGCAGCTATAAATGATCGAAATAAGATTTCACATCATGCTCTAATTAGCCATCATCCTGTAATAGCTGAAATGATTGGTACAGAACCATTGTGTCTGGATGAGTTAAGGGATGTTCAAGCTCGTTCTTCTCAATTAATGACAGATTTGGTTTGTGAATACATTAAAAATAGGAGTTATTAGCCTAACAAGCAACTAAACACGGATTCGGGTAACAGTCACGCGTTTTGCAAAAAATACGCAAAACAACGTGCCAACAACCCTCACCGGTTAGTTGGGCGCTGGGGGATCCCCTCATAATTGAGGCCTCCCAAGCTGATGTATCAAGCGCACGTATTCGCGTATAGCCCAGAGTAGTTGCTTCCCCGTCATAACATAA
>NZ_JAKRFU010000070.1:0-1372 GCF_022347845.1 Pseudoalteromonas sp. McH1-42
CTTGACCATCACCACACCGATAGAAACCGATGGCCTTGTTAACGCAGCAGAAGACAATGACGTCTTAATCGCCGGTTCTGGCGCTGAGTCGGGCAACAGCGTGACGGTGACCATCACGGACAACAATTCGACAGTCAGTCGTACCGTGACCGCAGACAGTTCAGGTAACTGGACGCTGAGCGGCAGTGAGCTGGACGTCAGTGGCCTGAACAATGGCACGCTGACGGTGTCAGCCACACAGACGGATACGGCAGGCAATACTTCGACTGCTGCCACGCAAAGCATTACGCTGGATAACGCGGCACCGTCAGCAGTAACCATCACCACGCCGATTGAGACCGATGGCATCGTCAATGCCGCGGAGGACAATGATGTATTGATCGCTGGCTCTGGCGCAGAGTCGGGCAACAGCGTGACGGTAACCATTACGGATAACAATTCAACAGTCAGTCGTACCGTGACCGCAGACAGCTCTGGTAACTGGACGCTGAGCGGCAGTGAGCTGGATGTCAGTGGTTTGAACAATGGCACGCTGACCGTGTCAGCCACACAGACGGATACGGCAGGCAACAGTTCTACCGCAGCCACGCAAAGCGTCACACTGGACAATGCGGCGCCTTCGGCAGTGACCATCACCACACCAATTGAGGCCGATGGCATCGTTAATGCGGCTGAAGACAATGACGTCCTAATCGCCGGAACCGGCGCAGAGTCAGGCAACAGCGTCACCGTGACCATCACGGATAACAATTCATCAGTCAGCCGTACTGTGACCGCGGACAACTCTGGCAACTGGACGCTGAGCGGCAGTGAGCTGGACGTCAGTGGCCTGAACAATGGCACTTTGACGGTGTCGGCGACACAGACGGATACAGCGGGTAACACCTCCACTGCAGCCACGCAAAGCATCACACTGGACAATGCAGCACCGTCAGCAGTAACCATCACCACACCGATTGAGACCGATGGTCTTGTTAACGCAGCAGAAGATAATGACGTCTTAATCGCCGGCTCTGGCGCTGAGTCGGGCAACAGTGTGACGGTAACTATCACGGACAACAATTCAACAGTCAGTCGTACCGTGACCGCAGACAGCTCAGGTAACTGGACGCTGAGCGGCAGTGAGCTGAACGTCAGTGGCCTGAACAATGGCACGCTGACGGTGTCAGCCACACAGACGGATACGGCAGGCAATACTTCGACTGCTGCAACTCAGACGATTACGCTGGATAACGCAGCACCTTCGGCAGTGACCATCACCACACCGATAGAAACCGATGGTATCGTCAATGCGGCTGAAGACAATGATGTGCTGATCGCCGGATCCGGCGCAGAGTCAGGCAACAGCGTCACCGTGACCATCACAGACAAC